>NZ_JBXASU010000026.1:0-88425 GCF_058809705.1 Cupriavidus sp. MPR-AND1C
CGCATCGCCTTAAGGCGATACTCAGACATGGGTCCCTCTTTTCCGCTCTTTTTGGCTGCCGACGAGGCGCCCCATACGGCCTGTACACCTTGACGGCTCGCTTCGCATCGCGGGTTGGTGTGGCCCGCCCCTCGGGCGCTCCGCACGGCTACACCGAATCGGCGTCTGGCGGCAGCGCTCTTGCTTTCGTCCTCGGATATCGCGCGTTTGGGCTTTCGCGCGGGGCGGTATCTGCCGGCGCGCCACCGTTTGCTATCCACCGGCTTGCTCCCCTCTCCCGCTTGCGGGAGAGGGGCGGGGGGAGAGGGCGGGCGTTCGTTATGCCGCCGTGCTCGTGCTCAGTCCGCCGGCCCCAGGATCCGTTCGACAAACTCCGGTGCCAGCGCAACGCCAAGGAAGCGCGCGATCTCCACGATCTGCCCATACAGCATCCATTGACCGTGATGCACCGCGCAGCCGCGTTCGCGCGCGGCCTTCAGCAGCGGGGTATCGCCATCGCGGATCACCGCCTCGCAGACCAGCGTGCCTGCGCCTAGTTGCTCGGCGGGGAGCGGTGTGGCGTCGGTATCGCGCAAGCCGAGCGCGGTGGCGTTGACGACCACGTCGAAGCCGGCGGGGTTGTTATCGCCGGCGCGGATCGAGACGGTCGGCAGCACGGCTTTCAGGCTCGCGGCCAGTTCTTCGGCCTTGTCGGCGGAGCGGTTGTAGATGACCAGTTCGGCCGGCTGCTCGCGCGCCATGGCGTAGGCCATCGACTTGCCGGCGCCGCCGGCGCCAAGCTGCAGCACGCGCTTGCCAGACAGGCTGTGGCCGCGTTCACGCAGGCCGGCGACGAAGCCGTCGCCATCAAAGTTGCCGCCGACCCAAAAGCCTTTCTGGCGGTCGAAGCGCATCGCATTGACGGAGCCGAGCAGGCGCGCGGCATCGGTCAGTTCGCCACAGATGGCCACCACCGCCTCCTTGTGCGGCATGGTGACGACGAGGCCTTGCAGGTTTTGCGCGGCCGGCGCGCCGGCGAGGAATGTCTGCAATTGCGCCGCATCCACATGAAAGGGCACGCACACGGCGTTCAGGCCCTGGCGGGCGACCGAGGCATTGAAGAGTTGCGGCGTGCGCACGTGCGCGATGGGGGCGGCGATGATGCCGACAAGCTGGGTATTGCCATCGATCTGCATTGCGGGATTCCGGGTGACGTGGAAGTGGGCGAGGGAGAGGCGAGACGGAGAAAAGGAAGCGGGAGGCGGGACGGATGCGCGCCGTCCCGCGGGCATGGCGATGGCTCAGATGCCGGCCATGCAGGTGTATTTGATGACCAGATAGTCCTCGATGCCGTAGTGCGAGCCTTCGCGGCCCACGCCCGATTGCTTGACGCCGCCGAAGGGCGCCACCTCGTTCGAGATCAGGCCGGTGTTGACGCCGACCATGCCGTACTCCAGCCGCTCGGAAACGCGCCACACGCGGCCGAGATCGCGGGCGTAGAAATAGCTCGCCAGGCCGAATTCCGTGTCGTTGGCCATGGCGACGACTTCGTCCTCGGTCTCGAAGCGGAACAGCGGCGCGAGCGGGCCGAAGGTTTCTTCACGCGCGACCAGCATGCCGGGCGTCACGTCGGCCAGCACGGTAGGCTCGAAGAACGATTGCCCGAGCGCGTGACGCTTGCCGCCTTGCAGCACGCGCGCGCCCTTGGAGATCGCGTCGGTGATATGTTCCTCGACCTTGGTCACGGCCTTGCCGTCGATCAGCGGTCCGATGCGCACGCCGTCTTCCATGCCGTTGCCCACCTTCAGCGCGCGTACCGCCGCGACCAGCTTTTCGGCGAAGGCGTCATAGACCTTGCTGTGCACGTAGAGGCGGTTGGCGCAGACGCAGGTCTGTCCCGCGTTGCGGTACTTGGACACGATGGCGCCTTCGACGGCGGCATCCAGGTCGGCATCCTCGAACACGATGAAGGGCGCGTTGCCGCCCAGCTCCATCGAGACCTTCTTGATGGTGGACGCCGTCTGCGCCATCAGGGTACGGCCGACTTCCGTCGAGCCGGTAAAGGTGAGCTTGCGCACCAGCGGGTTGCTGCTGAGCTCGCCGCCGATGGCGGCGGCCGAGCCGGTGACGACCGACAGCACGCCTGCGGGAATGCCGGCGCGTTCCGCCAGCGCCACCATCGCCAGCGCGGTCAGCGGGGTTTGCGAGGCGGGCTTGACCACCATCGTGCAACCTGCCGCCAGCGCCGGGCCGGCCTTGCGCGTGATCATGGCCGCGGGAAAATTCCACGGCGTGATGGCCGCGCACACGCCCACCGGTTCCTTGGTGACGACGATGCGCTGGTTGCTGACCGGTGCGGGGATGGTCTCGCCGTAGACGCGTTTGCCTTCTTCGGCGAACCACTCGATGAACGAGGCCGCGTAGCCGATCTCGCCGCGGGCTTCGGCAAAGGGCTTGCCTTGCTCGGCGGTCATGATGCGGGCGAGGTCGTCCTGGTTCGCCAGCAGCAGTTCGAACCACTTGCGCAGCAGCGCGGAGCGTTCCTTGGCGGTACGCGCGCGCCAGGCCGGCAGGGCGCGGTTGGCGGCCTCGATGGCCTGGCGCGTTTCGTCGGCGCCCAGCAGCGGCACCTGGCCGACGCGCTCACCGGTGGCGGGATTGGTCACGTCGATATGACGCTGCGCATCGGTCCAGCGGCCATCGATATAGCACTGCTGGCGCAGCAAGGAGGGGTCTTGGAGTTGCAACATGGTCTGGTTCCGGTTCCGTAGCGATGTTGGGGGGATTCGGCGCAGCGCCGCTGACGGCAGGTTAGCAGGATCCGGCGATCTCGTTTGGCCGCCGGAGGGATGATCAAGCCGCGATTCAAGCCGCGATTCAACCTGCGATTCAACCCGCGATATACAGCCCGCCATTGACGTGCAGCACCTCGCCGGTGACAAAGCTGGCCGCATCGCTGCACAGGAAGCCGATGGCGGTGGCGATCTCGCGGGGGTGGCCGAGGCGCTTGAGCGGTGTCTGCTCGACGGAGTCGGCGCCGCGTTTCTGGATCAGCTCGGTGGTCATCGGTGTCTCGATCACGCCCGGCGATACAGCATTGACGCGGGTGCGCGGCCCGAGTTCCCGCGCCAGGCTGCGGGTGAGGCTGAGCAGGCCACCCTTGGAGGCCGAATAGTGCGCATTGTAGTAAGCGCCCCGGTGCGCCGCCACCGACGTCAGGTTGACGATGGCGCTGTTCTCGCGCAGCGCGGGAATGGCGCGGCGCACAAGATAGAACACGCCATCGAGATTGATCGACAGCGTCTGCCGCCATTGCGCGTCGCTCATCTCGGCCACTGGCTGGGCCTGGTACAAGCCTGCCGACGGCACCAGGAAATCGATGCCGCCGAAGCGCGCCTGCGCGAGCGCCACGGCGCGCTCGCAATCGTCGGGGCTGGCGGCGTCCATGCGCATCGTGGCGATGCGCTCACCGCTCGGGTCCAGCTCGCGGGCAAATCCGGCGACGCCGGCTTCGTCCAGATCCGTCAGTACCAGGTTGGCGCCTTGCGCCAGGAACAGTTTGGCCGTCTCACGGCCGATGCCGCCGTTGGCCCCGGTCAGCAGCAGCGTGCGTTGATCGAAGTTGTACATGTTGTCTCCCGTGTTCAGATATGCAGTGCGCGCCCGTAGGCCGCGAGCACGGCTTCGTGCATGGCCTCGGACATGGTCGGGTGCGGCAGGACAGCGGCCATCAGGTCGGCCTCGGTGGTCTCCAGCGTCTGCGCGATGGCGTAGCCCTGGATCATCTCGGTGACCTCGTCGCCCACCATATGGGCGCCGAGCAGTTCGCCGCTGCCTGCGTCGAACACTACCTTCACCAGGCCGGCAGTGCTGCCCATGGCAATGGCCTTGCCGTTGCCGGCGAAAGGGAACTTGCCGACCTTGACGGGATGGCCGCGCTCCCTGGCCTGTGCCTCGGTGAGTCCCACGCTCGCCACTTGTGGATGGCTGTAGGTGCAGGCCGGAATTCGTGTGGCATCGAGCGCATGCGGATGCAGCCCGGCAATCCGCTCCACGCAGATCACGCCTTCGTGGCTGGCCTTGTGCGCCAGCCACGGCGGGCCCGCCACGTCGCCGATGGCATACACGCCGGGCTCATCGGTGCGGCCGAAGCCGTCGGTGACGATATGCGTCTTCTCGACCTTGACGGCGGTCCGCTCCAGGCCGAGGTCTTCCACGTTGCCGACAATGCCTGCGGCCACCAGCACGACGTCGACGTCGACTCTCGCGCCGCCGGACTTGCCGCCTTGCAGCTCGATGGACCAGCCCTGCCCCTTGCGCTCAGCGCTCTGGATGCCGGTGCCCGTATGCAGCACGATGCCTTCCCGGGTCAGGCTGCTTGCCACCTGCGCGCAGATGTCGGCATCTTCCACCGGCAGGATGCGCTGCGCCATCTCCACCACCGTCACCTCGGCACCCACCGCGCGATAGAAGCTGGCGAACTCGATGCCGATGGCACCGGCGCCAACGATCAGCATGCGCTTTGGCACCACGGGCGGCGCCAGCGCGTCGCGATAGGTCCAGACCGTCTTGCCGTCCGCCGGCAGCGCGGGCAGCTGGCGGGCGCGTGCGCCGGTGGCGAGCAGGATGTGGGCGGACGACACGATGCGCGTCTTGCCATCCGTCGCGGTGACTTCTAGCTTGCCCTTGCCCGCCAGCCGTCCGTGGCCGTTGAGCACGGTCACGCCGTTCTTCTTCATCAGGTGGGCCACGCCCTTGTTGAGCTGCGCGGCCACCGCGCGGGAGCGGGCCACCATGGCCGGCAGGTCGGCGGTGGGCGGCGCGGCATGCACACCGTAGGCCGCTGCGTCCTTGACCAGCCGCAGCACATCGGCGCTGCGCAACAGCGCTTTGGTGGGAATGCAGCCCCAGTTCAGGCAGATCCCGCCCAGGTGCGCTTTCTCGACCAGCGCGGTTTTCATGCCTAGCTGCGTGGCGCGGATGGCGGCCACGTAGCCGCCCGGGCCGCCGCCCACGACGATCAGGTCAAATGAGGAGTTCGCCACGTCATGGTCCTTAGATCAGCATCGACAAGGGGTTTTCAAGCAGGCGCTTGAACGCGGCCAGCCATTGGGCGGCCAGCGCGCCGTCGATGGCGCGGTGGTCCACCGAGAGCGTGCAGCGCATGACCTGCCCGGCCTTCAGCGCGCCGCCTTCCACCACCGGCACTGCTTGCGTGGCGCCCACGGCAAGGATGGCGGCCTGCGGCGGATTGATGATGGCGGAGAACTCGGACACGCCGAACATGCCCAGGTTGCTCACGCTGAAGCTGCCCCCCTGGTACTCCTCGGGGCGCAGCTGCGAAGCGCGCGCACGCGTGGCCAGGTCGGCGATTTCGGCGCTGATGACGGACAGCGGCTTCGTATCGGCAGCGCGCACGATGGGGGTGATCAAGCCGGCGTCCGTGGCTACCGCTACCGCGATATCGGCCTGCGGATACTGGCGCATCGCCGTATCGGTCCAGCCCACGTTGGCCGCCGGCACCTCACGCAAGGCGACCGCGACGGCGCGCACGATGAAGTCGTTGACCGAGATCTTGCGCGGCGCATTCGCGTTTATCTGCGCGCGCAGCGCCAGCAAGGGCTCCATGCGGCAATCCGCCGTGAGGTAGAAATGCGGGATGGTGGCCTTGCTCTCGCTCAGCCGGCGCGCGATGGTGCGGCGCATATTACTGTGCGGGATTTCGGTGAATGCATCGCTGGCCTGGGCTTGCGGCGCGGCGGGGCGCGCAACGGCAGGTGCGCTGGCAGCGGCCGCAGCGGTGGCGGCCTGCTCGATATCGCGCTTGACGATGCGGCCATTGGGCCCGCTGCCGCGCAATGCCGCCAGGTCCAGTCCGCGCTGCGCCGCCAGGCGGCGGGCCAGCGGGCTGGCGAAGATGCGTGTGGCTTGCGCCGAGGCGGCTTTGGCAGCCACCATGGCCTGGCCAGCGGATTCCGCCTTGGCCGGCGGCACTTGCGCGCCGCCACCCGCCGCCGCGATCAGCGCATCGATATCCGCGCTGGTTTCGCCATTGACCAGCAGCACGCCGATGGGCGCGCCCACTTCCACGTCCTGGCCGGCCGCCACCAGGCGGCGGGCGAGCACGCCGGCCGAATCGGCATTGAGCTCGACCACGGCCTTGTCGGTTTCGATTTCGGCGATGCACTCGCCCACGGCAATCGTATCGCCTTCGTTCTTGGTCCACGCTTGCAGCGTGGCCTGGGTGGCATTGGCCGCCACCTCGGGCATGCGTAGCAGGGTGGCCATGTCAGGCAGTCCTCGGCTGTTGCAGGTCGGGGCGATAAGCCGCGATATCCGCGTACTGCACGATCTCGAGCACGTTGCCTTCGGGGTCGCGGCAGAACGCCAGGTAGGTGCCGGGGCGCACTTCGATGCGCTGCGGGCCGGTCAGGAACTCCACGTCGGCAGCGAGCAGCTTGTCGACGGTGGCCTGGATGTCGTCCACGATAAACGTGAGGTAGGTGGCGTTGGCCTTGTCGAGGATGTACTCGGGCGCTGCCGCAGGTGCGGGCGCTTGCACCGGGGCCAGCAGCTTGATGCGCTCGCCATGGTTCGTCTGCAGGCGCACGGCGGTATAGCCGCCGGCGTGCATGGCGGCCTGCACGGCGCTTGCCGCAGGCACGGCCACTTCGCTGACGAAGGCGAAGCCCAGCACCTGCTCGTAGAAGTGGCGCATGCGGGGCAGGTCGCGCACGGCGATGCCGACCTCCAGGGGAACAATCATGTTCAGGGTCATTGGTATTCCTTGGGTTCGTTCAGTTGGCCAGGCGGGCTTCCGGACTCACGCCGCGCCCTTGTCGCGCATCACCTGGCGCAGGCCCTCGGCCACTTCCTCGGTGCGGGCGGCGGCGGCGCGCTCCAGCACCTTGGAGATGCTCGGCGCGGCTTCGGCGCCGGTCACGCGCTGCACGGGCTGGTCCAGCCAGTCGAAGTAGCGGCGCTGGATCTCGTCGGCCAGCCATCCGCCGTAGGAGGTGCCCCGCGCGCCTTGTTCCACGATCAATACGTTGTTGGTCTTCCTTACGCTCTGCGCGATGGTGTCCCAGTCAATGCTGGCGCGGTCCAGCCAGCGCAGGTCGATCACCTCGGCGTCGATGCCGGTCTGCTCCACCGCTTCGAGCGAGTGGCCGACCATCGACAGGTACGTGATGACCGTGACGTCGCTGCCGCCGCGGCGCACCGCCGCCTTGCCCACCGGCAGGTGATAGTCAAAGTCATCCACGGGGCCCACGCCCGAGGCGTTGTACAGGTCCACATGCTCGATCACCAGCACCGGGTCCTTGCACGCCAGCGCGGTGTTCATCAGGCCCACGTAGTCGAACGGCGTGGAAGGCGCCACGATGCGCCAGCCCGGGTTGGTGGCGAAGATGCCGGCCGGGTCCATCGAGTGCTGCGAGCCATAGCCCGTGCCCATCGCCACCTTGGTGCGCAGCACCAGCGGCACGTCGCTCTCGCCGCCGAACATGTGGCGCGCCTTGCCGATCTGGTTGAAGACCTGGTCGGCCGCCACCCACATGAAGTCCGGGTACATGAATTCCACTACCGGCTTGTAGCGGCCATCCAGCGCCAGCCCGCCACCCAGGCCCACGAACGCGTTCTCGCTGATCGGCGTGCCCAGCACGCGGTCCGGGAAGTTGTCGCGCAGGCCGCGCGTGGCGCCGTTGGTGCCGCCCTTGAGGCGGTGCACGTCCTCGCCCATCACCACCACCGACGGATCGGTCTGCATGCGCCGTTGCATGACGTCCGCCACCACGTCGATGAATTTGCGCTGGTCCAGCTTGCCGCAGAAGCCGGCCTCCTCCTCGCAGCGCAGGCCTGCCAGCTCGCTCAGGTCGCCACGGATGCCCACATCGCGGAAGTCCGGGCTCGGCCACAGCTCAGGCCGGATGCGGCGCTTGCCCGGCTTGCCGGAAGGATCGGCTTCGGTCAGTGCGGCCATCGCGTCGCGCATGGCTTGCTTGATGCGCTCACGCAGCGCGGCGACGTCGTCGGCGCTGATCAGGCCGCGCGCCTGCATGCGGCGCGCCATCAGTTCGAGCGGGTCGCGCGCGCGCCATTGCTGCTCTTCGTCCTTGCTGCGGTAACCGAAGGCGCTCCCCGGGAAGGGGCCGTTCTGGTGGAAGAAGCGGTAGAGATCGGCTTCGATGATCGTGGGGCCCTTGCCGGCGCGCATGTGCGCGAGCGCTTCGCGCGTGGCCAGGTACACCGCCAGCGGGTCCATGCCATCGACCTTCCAGCTCGGGATATTGAAGCCCATGCCGCGCGCGGACAGGCGCGGCTCGGCGGTGGACTCTTCCACCGTGGTGGAGACGGCGTAGCGGTTGTTCTCGATAAAGAAGCACAGCGGCAGCTTCCACGCGGCGGCCAGGTTCATGGTCTCCAGCACCGAGCCGATATTGACCGCGCCGTCGCCGAAGTAGGTGATGGCGACCGCATCCGTGCCGGCATGCCGGTGCGACCACGCCGCGCCCGCGGCCATGGGCACGCCGCCGCCCACGATGGCATTGGTGCCCAGCGCGCCGGCTTCGGCCCATTGCAGGTGCATGGAGCCGCCACGGCCTTTGCAATAGCCCTGCGCCAACCCCAGGATTTCCGCCAGCGTGCGTTGCAGCAGCGTTTGCACGTCCGCCGGCAGCGGCGCGCGCGGGTCGATGCCGTTGGGCGCGAGGTAGCCCAGCGCCTTGGAGATGAACTGGTGATGCCCGCGATGCGAGCCATTGATCTGGTCCGCGCCGGTCAGCGCCACGATGGAGCCGGCGGCGCCGCCTTCCTGCCCGATGCTGGAGTGCGCCGGGCCGTGGACCAGGCCTTCGGCGGCGAGTTCGAGCACGGCTTCCTCGAAGCCGCGGATCAGGTGCAGGTGGCTCAGCAGGGTGCCGAGCAGGGCCGGGTCGGCCTTGGCCCAGTCTTCATCGGTGGTGCGCAGTTCCACCCATTCGGCGGCGGGGCGCAGGGCGCTACGTTCAGACATTTGAGAATCCTTGATTACCGTTCGATGGTGCTTTCAATCGTGTTGGGGGACTGCGTGCTCAGAAACCGTCGGCGGTCCAGCCGCCATCGGAGACCAGCGCATGGCCGGTGATGAACGCGGCCGAGTCCGAGGCCAGGAAGAGGGCGACTTCCGCCATCTCCTCAGGTGCGCCAAAGCGGCGCAGCGGCGTGCGTGCCAGCAGCGCCTCGCCGTCGATGGCCTTGCTGGCCAGCAGCGTTTCCATCAGCGCGGTGCTGGTGTAGCCTGGGCAGACCGCGTTTACGCGGATGTTGTACTCGGCCCATTCCGCCGCCAGCGACTTGGTCAGCGACACCACGCCAGCCTTGGCGGCGCAGTACGCCAGGCGCCGTGCGGACGAGGCCAGGCCCCACATCGACGCGGTGCTCAGGATGGAGCCGCCGCCCTGGCGCACCATGCGGCGCGCCGCCGCCTGCGTGCAGAAGAACACGCCGGAGAGGTCGATATCGATGGCGCGGCGCCAGTCGTCGGGGGTCAGTTCCAGCGACGGCTTGTTCATCGAGATGCCGGCGTTGTTGAGCAGGATGTCGATGCGGCCGAAGCGGGCCTCGGTGGCGGCGCAGGCTTGTTCCACGGCCTCGGGGTCGGTGATCGAAGCCTTCACGATATCGACCTGCACTTCCGGGTAAGCCGCTTCCAGCTCCGCCTTGGCGCTGGCGAGTCCTTGCGCATCCAGGTCCAGCAGCATCAGGCGCGCGCCGTGCCGGGCAAAGCCGTGCGCCATCGCGCGGCCGATGCCGCTGGCGCCGCCGGTGTTGAGCACGACCTTGCCGGCCAGGCCGGGGTAGCTGGCGCGCGCAAAGGGCTGCGCGTTCGGGTATCCAATAGGCAAAGAGGTGCTCATACGGCTAACCAGTCCTTCAGAAGTTGGGTATTGGAGGTGAGTTGTTCGGGCGTGCCTTCAAAGACGATGCGGCCGTGGCCCATCACGCAGACGCGGCTCGATACCTTCAGCGCGATGGCGAGCTTTTGCTCCACCAGCACCACCGAGACGCCCCGGCGGTGAATGTCCTGGATGGCCTCGCCGACGACCGTCACGATCTTTGGCGCGAGGCCTTCGGTGGGCTCGTCGATCAGGATCACCAAGGGGTTGCCCAGCAGCGAGCGGCACATGGTCAGCATCTGCTGCTCGCCGCCGGAAAGACTGCCGGCCTTGGTGTTGCGGCGCTCCTTGAGGCGCGGGAAGTAATCGAACATCTGCTCGAAGGTCCATTGCGGCGCGCCTTCGGTGGCGCGCTGCTCGCCCATGCGCAGGTTTTCGTCCACGGTCAGGTTGGCGAAGACCTCGCGCTCTTCCGGCACATAGGCAATGCCGCGCCGGCAGATCGCATACGATTGCGCGCCGGCCAGATCGCGCCCGCGTAGCCTGATGTGGCCAGCGCTTGGCGGCACCAGGCCCATGATGGCCTTGAGCGTGGTGGAGCGGCCCGAGCCGTTGCGGCCCAGCAGGCTTACCACTTCGGCCCGCCCGACGTGGAAATCCACGCCGTGCAGGATGTGGCTCTTGCCGTAGTGCGCGTGCAGTCCTTGCACGCTCAGCAGCGCATCGGCGCCTTGTATGGACTGCGCGCTCATACCGTGACCTCCTCGCCCAGATAGGCTTCCTTGACGCGTGCGTTGTTGCGGATCTCGTCGGGCGTGCCGGTGGCGACGATCTCGCCGTAGACCAGCACGCTGATGCGGTCGCTGAGCGAGAACACCACGTCCATGTCGTGCTCCACGATCAGCAGCGTGCGGCCCTGCGCGATCTCGCGGATCAGGCCGGCGGTGTAGTCGGTTTCCTCCTGCGACATGCCCGCCATCGGCTCGTCGAGCATGATGACCTTCGGGTCCGAGGCCAGCGTCATGGCGATCTCCAGCGAGCGCTGCTCCGAATACGACAGCTCGCCGGCGATGGTTTGCGCGCGCCCGGCCAGCCGCACCTGTTCGAGCAGGTGCTGGGTCTCGTCGCGCACGGCACGCACCTTGTGGGCGAACTTCCACAGCGTGTATTGCAGGCCGTGGCGCCGCATCACGGCCAGGCGCAGGTTCTCGAAAACCGTGAGGCCCGCGAAGATATTGGTGATCTGGAACGAGCGCGCCAGGCCGCGATGGTTGATGCTCTGCGGCGACAGGCCATGGATCGGCTCGCCGTTGAGCAGGATCTCGCCCTTGCTCAGGGGCAGGCGCCCGGAGATCAGGTGGAACAGGGTGGACTTGCCGGCGCCGTTCGGGCCGATCAGCGCGTGGCGTTCACCGCTGACGAGATCGAGGTCCACGCCGCGGATGATGTCGACGTCACCGAAGGATTTGCGCAGTCCGCGCAGGGAGAGCATCGCTTGCGTGTTCATGCCGGTTTCCTCCGGACGTTGGTGGCCGTGGTGGCGGGGGCGTCGATGGCGGCGGTGGTGTCCTTCAGGTGCAGCCAGCGGCCGTTGGCCAGGCGGGCCGTGGCGATGCCGGCCACCAGCAGCGCCGCGGGCGCCAGCCAGGTCAGCGGCGAGATGGGATCCCACTCGCGCCCAAACAGCGCAATCGCGGGCCAGCCTCCACCATTCAGGGCAGCCATGGAGCGGTAGTCTTGCGAGAAGAAGCGCTGCAGCATCTCCACCGTGAATACCGTGCCGCCTGCGAGCAGCAACGTGCCGATGACGAACGCCAGCGCTATCGGCAGCAGCGCACGCAGGCCATAGGTCTTGCTGTGCGTGGCGAAGGACTTGATCAGCCCGGCGAGGCCCGTCGGCAAGAACATCATCACCAGCACGAACACGATGCCCTGGTACAGCAGCCACGAGCGCGTCAGGTCCGATACCGCATAGCCGAAGAAGGTCATCACCGCCGCGCCCAGTGCCGGGCCGAGGAAGATCTTTACGCCGCCGATATAGCTGTTGAGCACCACCGCGGCGGAGGCGGATGACTCGAACACGACGTAGTTGGCCGCCTCCATGTTGAGTGCCTGCAGCGCGCCGGCGATGCCAGCGAACATGGCCGAGACGGCAAACACCAGCACGCCGAGGCGGTGCGTGTCATAGCCGAGAAAGCGCAGGCGGTTGGCGTTCTCCCGCAGGCCCAGCGTCAGGCGGCCCACCGGAGTCAGCGTGAACAGGTACAGCAGCGCCAGCGACAGCAGCACCCAGAACAGGGTCAGGTAGTAGACCTGGTTGCTGCCGCCGAAGGCGAGGCCCCATGCCGGCATGCGCATGGTGGACAGGCCTGCTTCGCCGCCGAACCAGCCCTTCAGGTGCGGCGCCAGCGAGTGCAGCAGTTCGGCCAGCGCCAGCGTGATCATGGCGAAGTAGACGCCGGTACGCTTGGTGGCGAACCAGCCGGCGGCCAGGCCGGCAACCAGGCCCATGGCGCCGCCGGCCAGCGGCAACAGCGGCGTGGGCAGCAGGCCGTTGCCGCCGAAGGCGTTCATGGCGTGCACGGTGGCAAAGCTGCCAATGCCGAAGTACGCCGCATGGCCAAACGACAGCATGCCGCCCTGGCCGCTGAGCAGGTTGAACGAGGCCGCGAACAGCACCGCGATCAGCATCTGGATGGATGCGTTGACCAGCGATTGCGACAGCACCATCGGCAGCGCCAGCAGTGCGCCCGTGCCGAGCAGCAGCAAGGTCTTCTGCGTGTTGGAGAGCTTGGTCATGGTTACTCCTTCTCGCCCATCAAGCCCGACGGACGGACCAGCAAGATCAGCAGCATCAGCGCGAACGGGATCGTCCCGGCCAGGCTGGAGAGTTTCAGGGTCATCAGCCCTCCGGCTTCCTCGGCCCAGGCGCCCGCCCCGGCCAGGGCCAGCAGGTCGGCCAGGCTGCGATCGATGCCGACCGAGAACGACGTGATCAGCCCGATCAGCAGCGAGGCGAGCATGGCGCCCTCCAGCGAGCCCAGGCCGCCCACTACCACCACGACGAAGACCATCACGCCGAGTTCCAGCGCCATGTTCGGGTTGGTGGTGTAGAACGCGCCCGCCACCGCGCCGGCCAGGCCCGCCAGCGCCGCGCCGATGCCGAACACGCCCATGAAGACCAGCGGCACGTTGTGGCCCAGCGCCTCGGCCATGCGCGGCTTGTAGATCGCCGAGCGCACCACGATGCCGACCCGGGTGCGCGTGAGCAGGAGGTAGATCACGGCGAACATGGCCACGGCGATGCCGCCCATGAACACGCGATAGAAGGGGTAGGAGGACACGCCCAGGCGGAAGGCCGCGAAGTCCAGCGACGCCGGGAGGCGGTAGTCCACCGGGAAGTTGCCGAAGAACAGCTTGATCAGCTCGGCAATGATGAAGGACAGGCCGAAGGTCAGCAGCAGTTCGTGCGCGTGGCCGTGGTGATGGACGCGGCGCAGGAAGAACCGCTCCACCGCCACCCCGACCAGTCCGACCAGGACCGGCGAAACCACGATGGCCGGCCAGAAGCCGATCGTGCCTTGCAGCGCATAGGCAAAGTAGGCGCCCAGCATGTAGAACGACGCATGGGCGAAGTTGAGCACGCCCATCATGCCGAAGATGAGGGTCAGGCCAGCGGAGACCATGAACAGCAGCAGGCCGTAGATGGTGCCGTTGAGCAATGAGACGACGAGGTATTCCATGAGGCTTCCTTGGAACGAGCCTGTGCGGCCAACTGGCGCATGGCCGTACTTGCCGGCGCCCGCGCCGCGGCGGCGCGAGCGTGGCTGATGTTGCTAGGGTGGCTTGGACAGGGGAATCAGCTGGGGCGCTGCATCTTGCAGCTGGCCTGAGGTGGCGTGGCGGCCTCGGCGGCGGAGAAGGTCTTGACCGGCTTGAAGCCCATGTCGGTACCGTCGACCTTGAACCTGGCGTCCTTGGCGACCACGGATACCACCATCGGCAGCAGCACCTGGTGATCGGCGGCGCGCATGCTCATCTCGCCCAGCGGCGATCCGACCTTGGCGGTTTCGAGCGCCTTGGCCAGTGCGCTGGTGTTGAGCTTGCCGCCTTCCGGCTTCACGGTCTTGAGCGCCTCGCCCAGCATCTGCACCGCGAACACCGTCTGTGGCTCGATGTAGGCGGGCATATGGCCCTGCCTGGCCTTGAAGTCGCTGGCAAAGCGCTCACTGTCGGCGCCACCCGCCTCGGCATTGAAGGGGTGGGCAACATAGTGGCCCAGCGCCACGTCGGCGGCGTTGCCGATATTGCCCGGCTGGTCGAGGAACACGGTGGCGAAGCGCGTCTTCAGGCCGGCCGCCTTGCTGGCCTTCATCAACAGCAGCAGGTCGTTGGACCAGTTGCCGGTGATCACGCTGTCTGCCTTGGCAGCAGCGATCTTGGCGACGTAAGGCGAGAAGTCCTGCACCTTGTTGACGTCATGCAGCGTCTTTTCCACCACCGTGTAGCCGCCGGCGGCGGCGTAGTCGCCGATGGCCTTTTCCATGTCGATGCCCCAGGAGTAATTCTGGTTGATCGAGTACACGCGGGTGCCCAGCGCGCGGAGCGGCTTCATCGCACCGACCAGCGCCTTGACGCGGATCTGCGCATTGGTGGCGAACTTGAAATGGTAGAAGTGGCACTTCTCGCCGGTCAGCTCCATCGCCTCGCCGCCGACGTTCATGAACAGGATTTCCTTGCCCGGATTGCGCAGGTTGAACTTGCGCACGTCCTCGGTGATCTGGCCGGACACGGCCGACGACGAGCCTTGCATGACGATCTGGGCGCCATCGGCAACGGCCGCCTTCAGCTTGTCCGCCGCGCCTGCGGGGCCGCCCTGGTTGTCGTACTCCACCAGTTGGAGCGGCTCGCCGTTCCAGCCGCCGGTGGCGTTGATCTTGTCGATCGCATAGCGCGCCGCTGCGCGGAACATCAGGCCGGTGGATGCCTGCGGGCCGGACAGCGTCTCGACCAGCGCAATCTTCACCGGCGCCGCCGATGCCGTGCCCGCCAGCACGGAGAGTGCCGCGGCTGCGAACAAAGGACGGGTAATGCGGCTACCGCTCATGGGTGTCTCCTGGCTATTGTTTGGGTTCATCTGGCGGGCGCCGAAACCGGCCCGCCATAGTGGTCTGACCTGTAGTTAAAGTGGTCTGACAGGTTTACTATAGGGAGATGGGCGGCGGTCGTCAACGGCGACTTGCGCGCCATGCGGGTTTCTACTGAGCGTCCGATCGGACGTGTATCCGCGTGGCGGAACGAGGGGCTTATACCGTTGTGGAGCTTGGCTTACGGACGAATAACGGATGCCGGCGCCGCTTCGTGCTGGTACATTCCACACGTTTCATGCGCGCTAAGACGTGCTACATTGACCTGTAAGACCAATTTAAGATCGAGCGCCAGCCAGAGGCTGGCTGGCGCCAGGGAGCCCGTATTGAACAAGACCGTGCCCGGTGCCGCGGCGCCGCCGCCCACCCAGCGCCCGGAGGGAACCATGTTCCATCCCGAGCCCAGACACCTGCCGGACGAAATCGCCAGGCGCCTGATCCAGGCGATCCAGGCGGGCGAGTTCGCCGTGGGCGACCGCCTGCCCAGCGAGCGCTTGCTGTGCGAGCAGTTCTCGGTCAGCCGCGCGGTGGTGCGCGAGGCCCTGTCGCAGCTCAAGTCGGAGGGGCTGGTTGCGCCCAAGGCCGGCAGCGGTGTGTTCGTGACCGAGCGCAGCCAGCGCCAGGCGTTTCGCATGCAGGATGTGGCCATCGACGAGAAAGACTCGCTGGCCATGGTGATGGAACTGCTGGTGACAATCGAAGTGGCGGCCACCAGGTTCGCGGCCATGCGCCGCACACCGGAAGACCTCAAGCGGATCCGGCGCGCGCTGATCGGCATGGAGTACGAGATCGCCAACGACAGGTTGGGCGATGAAGAGGACTTCGCCTTTCACCAGGCCATTGTCGAGGCGACGCACAACCCGCACTTCCAGGCCTTGAGCGAACACCTGGAGCACGGCGCGCGGCGCGTGATCCGGCAGGCGAGGAGCAATACCAAGAGCCATCACGCGGACATGGTCGAGGCCGTGCAGGAAGAGCACAAGACCATCTACGTCGCGATCGCGGCGGGCGATCCCGAGCGCGCGGCGCAGGCGGCGGAAACCCACCTTCGCAACGCCGCCAAGCGGCTGAACATGTACCTCAAGGGGTGACAGGCGGGATGACGGGCGGGGTGACCGGCAAGCGCCGATGGGCAGTCCGCGTTCTAGTCCCGCCTGGGCTTGCCTGACTTATTCCAGCCCGGCCGGGCCCAACTGGAAGCGCTGGCTCAACCGCTCGCCGCTGGCTAGCAAAACGCTCACTTCCACCCCCGATGCCATCGTCTGGCAGGCCGCGCGGCTGGTGCCGGAGACCGACACGCTGGCACCCTGCGGGCAAACGCACACGGCATGCCCCTGGCCCTCGGTATCGACCGTGACCGCACCGTAGCCGGCCCGCATCGACAGGCCGGACGCCTGGCGCCAGGTCCATGCGCACGGGGGCACAGAGGCGGTAATGTCGGTGCCGTCGCCCCGCAGCACCGCGGCGGTGGCGGTGACCCGGGGCACACCGGGCGTCAGCGGCGTGTCGGCGTAGGTGAGTTGCAGGCGCAAGGCGCAGTCCGGCGCCAGGGCGGAGGTAGCGTTGCGCGTCGTGGGCGGTTGGAGCAAGGTGAGTGCTACCTCACCTTGCTCGCCGCGCCAGACCTTGCGCAGCGTGTCCCCGCACGCTTTTAGCAGCGCAATGAGCAGGCCGCCTGGCCGTGGCGCGGCGCGGCCCGATAGTGACCCTGAGTGCATCGATGGCACGATTTCCCCGTATCCTTTTTATAAAGGCACTCTACAAACCGAGCGGCCTTCGCGCATCACCCATTCATGGGATGCCACCGGGTTTTCTCATGGCCGGCGCGGGATTTCGGCCGATGGCGGTGTCCCGGCCAGTTCGCCGACGCGCCTGACCACCTCGGCCAGTAATGCCGAGCTGTCGTCGCTGCGATAGCTCATCATCACCGGCGAGGTAAAGCCGGGTGCATCAATCGGCACGTAGGCCACATCGTCGCGGTGCAGGCGCTGCACCGATGCCGGCACCAGGCAGATCCCAAGCCCCGCAGCCACGAGGCCGATGGCGGTCTGCAGCTCATTGGCCTCCTGCGCCACGCGCAACTGCAGGCCCTGCGTGCGGAACAGCGCCAGCACGTGGTCGGCGTAGCTGGGGCGGGGCCGCGCCGGGTAGAGCACGAAGGGGTGGGCCGCCAGTTGCGCCGGCGTCATGGGCGGGCCAGCAAGCGCCGGGTGGCCGCTGGGCACGGCGGCCACCAGCGTTTCGGCCATGACCACCGTGCGGGTGATGGCCGGGTCGTCCAGCACGATGCGGCCGAAGCCGATATCGATGCGCCCGGCTTTCAGCGCTTCCAGCTGCTGTACGGTGGTCAGCTCCGACAAGCCCACCTCCAGCGCCGCATCGGAGCCCCGCACCAGCCGGATCAGTTCCGGCAGGAAGCCATAGAGCACCGATGGCACGAAGCCGATGCCGAACCAGCGCTTTTCATTGCGGCCGATGCGCCGCGTGCCTTCCACCATCTCGTCGATGCGCTGGTTGAGCTGCAGCGACTGCTCCAGCAGGAAGCGGCCGGCCTCGGTCAGCCGCACCGCGCGCGAGGAACGGTCCAGCAGCACGGTGCCGATTTCGTCCTCCAGCTGGCGGATCTGGCGCGACAGCGGCGGCTGGGCGATATGCAGGCGCTCAGCCGCGCGGGTGAAGTTGAGTTCGGCCGCAACGGCCTGGAAATAACGCAGGTGACGTAGCTCCATGACCTCGTCCTTTCATACTTTAAAGGTATTGATCGGGACATACTCGGTCTTGGACACCCTGGATGTCAAGCCACATACTGCTTCTCAACGTATTCCATACTTGGCAGACCCCCAGCATGAAAGCAACCGTCACCTCCGTCGAAGCCATCCTGGTCGACTTGCCCACCATCCGGGCGCACCAGCTTGCCATGACCACCATGCAGCGCCAGACCCTGGTGATCGTGCGGCTGCGTTGCAGCGACGGCATCGAGGGGATTGGCGAAGCCACCACCATCGGCGGCCTGAGCTACGGCGACGAAAGCCCCGAGGGCATCAAGCTGACCATCGATACCTACCTGGCGCCTGCACTGGCCGGCATCGATGCGTGCAATATCCACGCCGCCATGCAGCGCCTGGCTTCGGTGGCGCGGGGAAATCGCTTCGCCAAGTCGGCGCTGGAGTCCGCGCTGCTCGATGCGCAAGGCAAGCGCCTGGGCCTGCCCCTGTCCGAGTTGCTGGGCGGCGCGGTGCGGCCGAACCTGGCCTGCCTGTGGACGCTCGCCAGCGGAGACACCGGCCGCGATATCGAAGAAGCCGAAACCCTGCTGGCCGAGCGCCGCCACAACACCTTCAAGCTCAAGATCGGCCGTCGCAGCGTGCGCGATGACGTGGCCCATGTGTCCGCCATCAAGCGCGCGCTGGGCGACCGTGCCCGCGTGACCGTGGACGTCAACCAGGCCTGGAACGAAGCCGATGCCGCCACCGGCATCGCCATGCTGGAAGCCGCCGGCATCGATCTCGTCGAGCAGCCCGTGCCGCGCGAGCAGCGTGGCGCGCTGGCCCGGCTGGCGGCACGCTTCGTGGTGCCGGTGATGGCCGATGAGGCCGTGTGCGGCCCCGAGGATGCGATGGAACTGGCGCGCATCGCGGGCGCGGACGTGTTCGCGCTGAAGATCTCCAAGTCCGGCGGCATCTTCGAGATGCTGCGCACAGCGGCGGTAGGCGACGCGGCCGGCATCGCGTTGTACGGCGGCACCATGCTGGAAGGCAGCGTGGGCACCATCGCCGCTGCCCACGGCTTTGCCACGCTGCCGCGGCTGGCCTGGGGCACCGAGCTGTTCGGCCCGCTGCTTCTCAAGGATGATGTGGTGACGGCGCGCCCCGAGTACCGTGACTTTGCCTTGCACCTGCCGGTTGGCCCGGGGCTTGGCCTGACGCTGGACGAAGACAAGCTGGCCCACTACCGCCGCGCCGCCTGAGGCGCTGCCCAAGCAAACCTAGACCGAGGATTCAAGCATGTTGTTTCTGGTGAGAATGGACGTAAAGATGCCGGCAGACATGCCGCCCGCGCAGGCCGACGAGATCAAGGCGCGCGAGAAGGCGTACTCGCAGGACCTGCAGCGCCAGGGCAAGTGGCCGCATCTGTGGCGCGTGGTGGGCGAGTACGCCAACTACAGCGTGTTCGATGCCGAGTCCAACGACGAACTGCACACCATGCTCTCCAGCCTGCCGCTGTTCCCGTACATGGAAATCCATGTCACGCCGCTGGCCAAGCACCCGTCGTCGATCAAGTAAGCGGGCCGGCTCGCCGTTACCCTGAATACCGCAGCGGCCCCCGATGGCCGCTTTCCAACACCAAAACCAACACCAACTCCGAATCCATTTGGAGGAGACTCTGATGCGCTTGCCATTCCTGCGCGCCTGGGCCGCCTGCGCCTGTGCGCTGGCCACCCTGGCCGTGCTGCCATCCGGCGCCCACGCCGACACCTATCCCGATCACCCGATCCGCTGGGTCGTGCCATTCCCCGCGGGCGGCGCGATGGACAATATCGCCCGCACGCTGGGCGAGGAAATGTCGAGGAGCCTGGGCCAGTCCATCGTGGTGGAAAACCGCCCCGGCGCCGGTGGCAATATCGGCGCCGAGATGGTGGCGCGCTCGCCCGCGGATGGCTACACGCTGATCATTGTCGCCAACGGCATGGCGGTGAACCCCGCGCTGTACGGCCGCCTCAGCTACGACCCGGTGAGGGATTTCGCGCCGGTCTCGCTCCTGGCTGTGGTGCCTAACGTGCTGGTCACCAGCAAGGCCAAGAAGCTGCCCGCCACGGTGCCCGACCTGATCGCCGCGGCGCGCGCCACGCCGGACAAGTACACCTATGCCTCCGCCGGCAACGGCACTTCGATCCACCTGGCCGGCGAACTGTTCACTTCGCTCACCGGCGTCAAGATGCTCCACGTGCCCTACAAGGGCAGCGGCCCGGCCATGACGGACCTGCTGGGCGGCCAGGTTGACTATATGTTCGACAGCATCACCTCGGCCAAGCCGCATATCGACTCCGGCAAGCTCACGCCCATCGCGGTGACCACCGCCAAGCGCTCGTCGACGCTGCCGAACGTGCCGACCCTGGCCGAAGCCGGCGTCAAGGGCTATGACCTGTCGCCATGGTTCGCCGCCTTCGTCCCGGCCAAGACGCCGCCCGCCGTGGTCGCACGCCTGAACCAGGCCATGGTGGACGCGCTGGCCAAGCCGTCGGTGCGTACCCGCCTGGCCGCCATCGGCGCCGAGCCGATCGGCAGCACGCCCGCGCAATTGGGCAAGCACCTCGCTGCCGAAACCGATAAATGGGGCAAGCTGATCCGCGAACGCGGCATCCGCGCGGACTGAGAACGCCATGACCACTGCATTGCACCAAGGCATCGCGCTGCATTACGAGATCGAGGGGGCGCCCAACGCGCCCGTGCTGGTCATGTCCAACTCGCTGGGCACGGACATGCAGATGTGGGCGCCGCAGATGGATAGCCTGCTGCCGCGCTTTCGCGTGCTGCGCTACGACACCCGTGGCCACGGGGGCTCCGGCCTGCCGTCCCCGGCCGCGGCGCCGTTCGGGTTTGCCGAACTCGGCCAGGACGTGCTGGCCATCATGGATCACGCCGGCATCCAGCGCGCGCATTTTTGCGGACTGTCGATGGGCGGCATGACCGGCATGTGGCTGGCGGCCAATCACCCCGAGCGTTTCGACCGCTTCGTGCTGGCCAATACCGCCGCCCTCATCGGCCCGGCCAGCGGCTGGGACACGCGCATCCAGACGGTACGCAGCCAGGGCATGGCCGCCATCGTCGATGCGGTGCTGGCGCGCTGGTTCAGCGCCGCCTGGCTGGCCGGCAACGCTGCGCGCATCACGCCGGTGCGCCAGATGCTGCTGGACGCATCGCCCGAAGGCTACACCGCCAACTGCGCCGCCGTGCGCGACGCCGACCTGCGCGCGCAGCTGCAGCGTATCGCCAGCCCGGTGCTGGTGATTGCCGGCACGCATGACCTGGCCACCACGCCGGCGCAAGGTCGCGAAGTGGCGCAAGGGATTGCCGGGGCGCGCTACATGGAGCTGGACGGCGCCCACTTGTCGAACTGGGAGCAGCCGGAGGGGTTTGCGCAGGCGGTTTGCGGGTTCCTGGCAGGTTGAGGCGGATGGCTCACTCGTACTGCAGAGGTGTCATTGCGATGCGATCCATGATTGCATCGTAACGACATCAATGCTATCAATGCTATCGTTTTTGGATGGCATCGTAGGAGGACGATCATGGCAAATCTGCTGGTTCGAGGGATTGATGAAGCGCTGGTACAGCGGCTGCGTGAGCAGGCTGCCACACACGGTCGCAGCGCTGAGGCCGAGCACCGTGAAATTCTTGCGCGGGCGTTGCACACGACCAGGCGCAAGCGCTTTGCCGAGGTGTTGGAAAGCATGCCGGATGTCGGCGAGGACAGCGATTTCGAGCGCGTCGATCAGCCGGGCGGGGCCGCGCATGTATTTGATCGGACAATGACACCAATGTCATCAGTGAGATGAGGAAGCGCGGAGCATGCCTTGGACAAACTGATCGCGGCGACGGCGCTGATTCACAACCTCACCGTGGTGACGCGCAACGTTAGCGATTTTGCCGATACCGGGGTGCGTGTTCTGAACCCCTTTGAATGACTGGCAGGCGACGCTACTTCGCCGCCCCGAACCGTATATCCCCATACCAGGCACGCGCGTTCCCGCCCGTGTTGTCGGTATCGGTGAGCAGGCCGTAGGCGGTCAGCTTGCCGGGCTTCTCCTTGAAGGCATGCTCGAAATCCTGCTCCACGTTGCGGCTCAGCGTGAGCCACTTGCCGGCGGCGTCGGCTCCGCCTGACACCACGATCATCTTGACCCGCGAGGTGTGGGGGTTGTCGATGACCGTGCCGACCGGCGCGGTGTTGGACCAGATGTACATCAGCGTGGCATAGGGCAGTTCCTCGCCCGCCAGCGCCTTGGCCAGCTTGATGGCCGTGCGCTCGCCCAGCGATAGCTTGTCCGTATCTCCATCGAACATGAACACCAGGCGCGCCGGCGCGTCTTCCATGGCGGCGACGCTGTTGTCGGCCGCATCGATCGCGTGTTCCACCTTCCAGCGCCAGCTGACCTGCGGGGTGGCCTCCAGGTCCAGGTTGTTGCCCTTGTGCATCAGCGCGGAGGCGGAGGCGGCCGCGTCGGCTTCGAGCACCGTGGCGTGGTCCTGCGCCACCAGGCTGTAGTGGGTCGACGCCTTGCCGTGCGCCACCGGCAGGTTCTTCCACCCGGCCGGCAACGGGCCGCCGGGCGTGCCGGCGGAGAAGGCGGCGCCGGGGGCGGCCGCCGGCGCCGATGCTGCCGATGCCTGCGCTTGGGCCGGCGCAGCGTGCGCGAGCAGCAGGCCGCAGGCTAGCAGGGTGGCCAGCACGTGCGCGCGAGGCGCCAGCGAGCGGGGGGAATGCGTCAAAGCCGGATGGGGGATCATGATCGATTGCCCGATGGTCGCGATGGTCGCCGTCATTGTTCTTATTGTCTCCATTGTAGGAAGCGGCCCGGGCCTTTGAGCGCGCGACATGTTGCCGTTCGCGGCAGCGGCCGCCCCTGCCGGCCAGGGCGCTGCCCGCCGGCTTCAGCCAGCGCTCAGGCCATGCCGCCGTTGGCGCGCAGGATCTGGCCGTTGACCCAGCCGGCATCGGCGCCGGCGAGCAAGGCGACGACGCAGGCGATGTCTTCCGGCTGGCCCAGGCGTTGCAGCGGGGGCATCTTGGCGAATGCCTGGATCTGCGCTTCGGTCTTGCCGTCGAGGAACAGCGAGGTAGCGATCGGGCCGGGAGCCACGGCGTTGACCGTGATGTTGCGGCCGCGCAGTTCCTTGGCGAACACGTGCGTGAACGCCTCCACCGCTGCCTTGGTGGCGTTGTAGACGGCATAGCCGGGCATGTTCAGCGCCAGCGTGGTGCTGGAGACATTGACGATGCGCCCGCCATCCGCAAGCCGCGTGGCGGCTTCGCGCAGGGTGTTGAAGGTGCCGCGCACGTTGATGCCAAAGGCCTGTTCATAGAGCGCGTCGCTGGTGTCGGCCAGCGGCACCGTCTTGAGCACGCCAGCGTTGTTGACCAGCACGTTCACCTTGCCCAGTTGCTGCTCGGTGATCTCGAACAGGCGGCGCACATCGTCGGCCTTGGACACATCGGCCTGCACTGCGATGGCCGACCCGCCAGCGGCCTTCAGCTCGGCCACGAGAGCATCGGCCTGGGCCGCGCCGGCCGCGTAGTTGATGGCGACGGCGAAACCATCCTGCGCCAGGCGCCTGGCAACGGCGGCACCGATGCCGCGGGATGCGCCCGTGACGATGGCGACTTGGGTGGGGTTGGCGTTGTTCATGATCCGTTTCTTTTCAGGTGGTGGGTTGGTGGGGCGGTGGGTAGGTTGGTGAAACGGATCATGGATCATTCCTGTGCAAAGATAATTGTTGGTATTTTGATATCATTGCTCCGTTTGTATTAACAATAGGGCGCCCCAGGGTCTTTCATTGCCCACTCCGGCCCCGTTCAGCGACGCATGGACCGATTCCAGGAAATGCAGGCCTTCGTGCGCATCGCCGAGCGCCAGAGCTTCACCCAGGCCTCCGAGGATCTCCAGATCCCGCGCGCCACCATCACCAACCTGATCAAGCGCATGGAACAGCGGCTCGGCGCCCGGCTGCTGGAGCGCACCACCCGCACAGTGCGGCTCACGCACGACGGCGAAGCGCACTACCGGCGCTGCGTGCGCCTGATAGCCGACCTGGAAGAAGCGGAGGGGTCATTCCGGGATACCGCGCCCAAGGGCCTGCTGCGCGTGAACCTGCAGGGGACACTGGCCCGGCATTTCGTGGTGCCGGCGCTGCCGGATTTCCTGGCGCTCTATCCCGAGCTGGAAATCCATATTGGCGAGGACGACCGGCTGGTCGACCTGGTGCGCGAGGGAATCGATTGCGTGCTGCGCGCGGGCAACCTGCAGGATTCGTCGATGGTGGGTCGGCGGGTTGCGCTGCTGGAGCAGGTGACCGTGGCCAGCCCCGCGTACCTGGCCCGCCATGGCGAACCGGCGGATCTTGATGCATTGTCGGCGCACCGCGCGGTCAACTACATCTCCAGCAGCACCGGCAAGCCGGTACCGCTGGAGTTCACGGTTGCTGGCCGCGTGACGGCCGTGCAACTGGCGACTGCCATTTCGGTCACCGGCGCCGATCTCTACACCGGCGCCGCGGTGGCCGGACTGGGGCTGGTCCAGGTGCCGCGCTATCGGGTGGCGGGAGCGTTGCGCCAGGGCCGCTTGCAGGTCGTGCTGGCGGACCTGCCGCCGCCGCCGATGCCGGTGTCGGTGCTGTATTCGCAGAACCGCCAGCTATCGTCGCGGGTGCGGGTGTTCGTGCAGTGGTTGCGCGATGTGTTCGCGGCAGGCGCCGATGGGAACGAAGGCTTGATTCCTGTCGGCGCCTGAGGCGTGCCGGCCGGTTATTTCCGCACGTTGGACGGCAGCACCGAGTTCCGGCTGGACTGCTTGGCGGATTGCCCTGACTGCGCCGACTGCCCCTTGCCACTGGCCGACGACTTCGGCGCCGCGGCGCCGGCAACCCCGATGCCGGCGCAAAGCAGGATGGCGAGCAGTGCCGCCGGTGCATTCTTTCGCATGTTCATGATGGACTCCCGTTGCGTGGCCGGTCCGCCCGGGGCGTGCCGGCCACTGGTTGGTTCAGGTTCAGGTTCAAATTCCGGCTCAGATGCCTTCGGGCGGCGTCAGCGAGGCCGCGTCCGGGCCGCCCTTGCGCCCGCGATGGCGGTTGACCCAGGAGAACACCACCGGAAGCACCAGCAGCGTCAGCAGCGTGGTGGTCACCATGCCGCCCACGATCACCAGCGCCAGCGGGCGTTGCGCCTCCGAGCCGATGCCGTGCGACAGCGCCGCCGGCAACAGCCCCAGGCCAGCCAGCATGGCCGTCATCACCACCGGGCGCAGGCGCAGCGCCGCGCCCTCGACCACGGCTGCATGCAGATCGTCGGACTGCGCCAGCCGGTTGACGTAGGAGATCAGGATCACCCCGTCCTGGATCGCGATGCCGAACAGCGACAAGAAGCCGATGCCCGCCGAGATCGATAGGGTCTCTCCCGCGATATGCAGCGCCAGCAAGCCGCCGATGGCCGCGAATGGCACGTTCAGCACCACCATCAGCGCATCCTTGAAGTTGCCGAAGGTGCTGTACAGCAGCAGGAAGATTACCAGGATGGTCAGCGGCACGATCACCGCCAGCTTCTTCTGCGCGATCTTCATCTGGTTGAACTGGCCATCCCAGAAGATGCTGTAGCCTGCCGGCAGCGTCACCGCCTTGCCCACCTTGTCCTGCGCCTCGGCCACCGCGCTGCCAAGATCCCGTCCGCGCACGCCGAACTTGATGGCGATATAGCGCTTGCCGGTCTCGCGGTAGACAAAGAACGGCCCGTCGGTGGCTTCCACCTTGGCCACCATCGACAGCGGAATGCGCTGGCCGTCCGGCGTATCCACCAGCAAGCGGTTGATGACATCCGGGTTGTTGCGCGCCTGGTCGTTGAGCCGCACCGACAGGCCGAAGGTCTTCTCGCCTTCCAGGATGTTGGTGACCGCATCGCCGCCGATTGCAAACTGCACGGCGGACTGGATGTCGCTCACATTCATGCCGAAGCGCGCGCTCTTCTCGCGGTCCACCGTGATGTTCAGCGTGGGCTGGCCGAGTTCCTTGAAGATGCCGACGTCAGCCAGGCCCGGCACCTTCTTCAGGATGGACTCGACCTCCTTGGCCTTGTCCTGCAGCGTCACCAGGTCGGAGCCGTAGATCTTCACCGAGTTCTCGCCCTTGACCCCGGACAGCGCCTCGTTCACATTGTCCTGGATGTACTGCGAGAAGTTGTACTCGATGCCCGGGATACGATCCAGGTGCCTGGACAGGCGTTCCACCACCTGCTGCTTGGTCGCGCCCTTGGGCCAGTCGGCCGGGGGCTTGAAGTACAGCGCGTATTCCTGGTTGAACACGCCGGTGGAGTCAGTGCCGTCGTCCGGTCGGCCAATCTGCACCGACACGGTCTTCACCTCGGGCTGCTGGCGGAAGAAGCCGCGCAGGTCGCGTGCGACGGAGGCCGAGTAGTCGAGATCCACGGTGTTGGGCAGCGTGATGCGCAGCCACAGGTTGTTCTCCTCCAGCGTGGGCAGGAACTCGGTGCCGAGGTAGCGCGAGCTGTACAGCGTGCCGGCCAGGCCGATGAATGCGGCCAGGAACACCAGGCCGGGCTTTTTCAGCAGCTTGCGTAGCAGCGGCTTGTAGGCGCTCAGGATGATGGCAATGAATTTCGGCGAGTGCGGCCGCAGCGAGCCGCGGAACACAAAGGATGTCACCGCCGGCACGAAGGTCAGCGCCAGCACGATCGAGGCCAGCAGCGCGAAGCCCATGGTGAAGGCCATCGGCTTGAAGATGATGCCTTCCACCCCGCCCATGAAGAACAGCGGCGAGTAGGCCACGATGATGATGCCGGTGGAGAAGATCATGGCGCGCTGGACCTCGCTGGTGGCCCTGACGATGCCATCCTCCACGTTGGTCTCGCCCTCCTCCAGGTGGCGCATGATGTTCTCCATTACGATCACCGCCGCATCCACGATCAGCCCGAAATCGATCGCCCCTAGCGAGATCAGGTTGGCCGGCACCTTGAAGTGGGCCATGTTGATGAACGACACGCACAGCGCCAGCGGGATCACCGCCGCCACCACCGCCGCGGCGCGGAAGCTGCCGAGGAAGATGAACAGCACGATCAGCACCAGCGAGATACCGACGAACAGCGCATGCTCGACGGTACCCATGGTGATGTCGAGCAGGTTCTGCCGGTCATAGAAGGTCTTGACCTCGATGCCCTTCGGCAGCACGTTCTGGTTGATGTCGGCGATCTTGTCGCGCACCCGCGCCAGGACCTCGGTGGCGTTCTCGTCGCGCTTCATCAGCACGATGCCTTCGACGATATCGTCGTGCTGGTCGAACTGCACCATGCCCAGGCGCGGCGTGTTGCCCACCCGCACCTCGGCGATATCGCGCACCCGCACCGGCACGCCGTTGGACACCGACACGGTGACGTTGCGGATGTCGTCGAGCGTTTGCAGCAGGCCCACGCCGCGCACCACGAACTGCTGCTCGCCGGCCTTCATCAGGCCGCCGCCGGCGTTGGCGTTGGCATTCGACACCGCATCCACCACCTGCTTGAGCGAGAGCCCATAGGCCTGCAGCTTCTCCGGCGTCGGCACGATCTGGTATTGCTTGACCTTGCCGCCAAAGGCGGTGATGTCGGCCACGCCCGGGACGTGCTTGATCTCCTTGTAGACGTTGTAGTCCTGGTAGGTCTTCAGCGTGGTCACGTCGATGCCGTCGGCCTCGATCCGGTAGCGCAGGATTTCGCCGGTGGCGTCGCCGTCCGGCGACAGGTTGGGCTGCACGCCCGGCGGCAGGTTGGCTTGTGACAGGTAGGTGACGAAGTTCTGGCGGGCCTTGAAGTTATCCACGCCCTCCTTGAACTTGACGGTCACAACAGACAGCCCGAACAGCGAGACCGAGCGGAAGGACTGCACGTCGGGCACGCTGGCCAGCGCGTTCTCCACCGGAATCGTGATCTGCTGCTCGACCTCCACCGTGCTGCGGCCAGGCCATTGCGTAATAGCCTGCACCGTGACCGGCGCCACGCCCGGGTACGCCTGCAGCGGCAGCTGCAGGAAGCTCAGCACGCCGGCCGCCAGCAGGCCAACGGCCAGGAAGACGATCACCAGGCGCCGCTTGAGGATGCTCTTGATTGGCGAGAAGACCATCTCAGGCCTCCTGCTTGAGCAGCATTTCGTTGAGCAGCATGCCGCCTTGCGTCACCACCCGCACCGACGCGCCGGCCGGCACGCCTTCGGTCACCTGGAAGGTGCCGTCGCTGCGCGGCGTGCCCTGCACAGCCACGCGCTCGATGTGCTTGTCGTCCGGCTGCGTCATCAGGTAGAGCTTGCCCTGGTCCTTGACGATGGCCGATTGCGGCACCACCAGCGCCTGCGCGCTGCCGGTGACGATGCGCGCGGTGGCGTACATCTCCGGCTTGAGCGTGCCGTCCGGGTTGGGCACATCGCAGCGTACCTGCAGCGTGTGCGTATCGGCGTCGACATTGGGCGCGATAAAGCTGACGCGCCCGCGGTAGTGCCGGCCCGGGTAGGCCGGGGTCTCGATCTCGATGACCTGGCCCAGGCGCACGTTCTTGATGTCGTTCTCGTACAGGTTGCCGGTGAACCAGATCGAGCGGGTGTCGATGATGCTCATCAGCGAGTCGCCGACATTGAGGTAAGAGCCGGGGTCCATGTCGCGCTTGACGATGGTGCCGCCGATCGGCGCGCGGATGGTCAGCGTGTCGGAGGCCACACCGCGCTCGCGGATGCGGGCGATGTCCTCGGTGGTCGCGCCCAGCACGCGCAGCTTGTTCTCGGAGGATTGCATGGTCAGGCGGGCATCGTCCACCAGTTCCTTCAGGTCGCTGTTGCTGAGCGTCTTGAAAGCATTGTGCGAGAGCAGGAATTCGTTCTGCGCGGAGATGTACTCGGGCGAGTACAGCTCGGCCAGCGGCTGGCCGGCATGCACCACGGCCCCCTCGAACACCAGGATGCGCTCGACGCGGCCGGCCACGCGGGCCGAGGCCAGCTTGGCCTGCTGCACGTTGTAGGCCAGCTTGCCGGGTGTGGGCGTATCGACCGTCACCGCCTGCGTGCTGAACACCGCGGACTTGACCGCGTTCGGGTCGAAGCCGCCTTCGGGCAGCGTCAGCAGCGACGGCACGCGGCGCGGCTTCGCCGCCTCGGGCTTGGCGTAGGGCGCGGCCATGCCGGCCTTGCCGGCTTGCTCCGCCTGTTGTGCCTGCTGTGCGTGTTCAGCCTGTTGGGACTGGGCCCAGTACTTCCCGCCCCAGATACCGCCGGCCAGGACCACCACAAAGCCAGCGCCGATCATCAGATTCTTGTTCATAGGTTCAAGGCCTTGCGGCCATCAGAATTTGTCCCGGCCCACCGCGGCGGCGAGCGTGTAGTAAGCCTGGCGCGCCTCGGACTCGGCCTGCGTCACCGCCAGTTCCGCGTTCTTGAGCGCGGAGCTGGCGGTCAGCAGGTCGGTGAAGGCGGCATTGTTGTTGGCATAGTTGGTGAAGGCCATCTTGTAAGCGGTCATGGCCTCAGGCAGTTGCCGCTGGCGCAGGAACTCGGCCTGGTTCACCGACTGGCGCAGGTTGTTGTGCGCGGTATCCACCGCCAGCAGCGTCTGCTGGCGCACCGACTGGTCATTGGCGTCGGACGCCACCTTGTTGGCCACGGCTTCATCCACGCCGTACTTCTCCTTTGTGAAGAAGAACAGCGGGATGATCACGTCGAACTCGATGCCGTAGCTGGCCGGCTTGAAGCCCAGCGGCGGGTTGTTGCCATTGAAGGTGCCGATGATCTGGAAGTCAGGCAGGTAGGCCTTGCGGGCCAGGCGCACGCCCTTCTCGGCCGCTTCCACCAGGAAGCGCGAGGCCCGCACATTGGGATGCTCGCGCAGGGCCATGTCTTCCAGCTCGGGCAGCGGTGTGGGCGGCAGGCGCACCGCGCTGGCATCGGGGCGCAGCTCCAGCGGGAACTCGGGATTCTTGCCGATCAGCGTGTTGATGGTCTTGAGCGCGTTGTCATACTGGCGCTCCAGGCCAAACGTGTCGTTCTGCGCGCTGCTCTGCGCCACCTGGGCATTGAGGTAGTCCACATAGCCCGCCGCGTTGTTGGCGTAGCGGATGCGCGCCACCTGCTTGACCTGCTCCAGCCGCTTGAGATTGAGGCGCAGCACATCGAGCTGCGCCTTCTGCGCCAGCGCCTGGAAGTAGGTCGTGCTCAACTGCGCGTAGAGCTGCAAGTACAGCGCGTCGCGTTGCGCGTCGATCGATTCGGCTTGCGTGTTGGCGATATCGGCGGCCAGCGCCTTCTTGCCGGGGAACGGGATCGACTGCGTGAGCGTGTAGCTGAAGCTCTCGGCGCGCGCCAGCGCCAGCGGGCTGTTCTTGGGCAGGTTGCCCCAGATAAAGCCCACCTGCGGGTTGTTCGGCGCGGCGATCTGCGGCACGGTGGCCTTGGCCGCCATATAGAGCGAGCGGGCCTGGATCAGTTGCGGGTTGCTGGCGCGCAACTCCTCCGACAGCTCCCACAATGAGAACCCGGGGCCAACGAGGCCCTTTGTCTTCTCTTCGGCACTCAGCGTGGCCGCTGGCGTGGCGCTCACCCCAGCGCCGCGCGGCGCTGCCTGATCCCACCCGCTGGCCGGCGCTTTGCCCGCAGCAGGCGCATTCTGCACAGGCGGAACAAGCGGGACCGGATCGGTATCTCCGCTCAGTTGAACACCCCATGCGACCCGAGCCGAAAAGACCAGGATGACGGCTGCTCCAACTTTTCTGTTAGTTGGTTTTTTAATCATAAACACTCCCATCGCTACTTGTAGCAGTTATGACAGGACAAACTTTCAATTGCCCTTCCAGAACATTGCAAATGGCTTTCGGAAATTTAGGGGATTACCCGCGTGGGGAATTGGAGATTGGAGCCCAGCGTCGATAATTCCACAGGGCGATAGCAGAATCGCTATCTTAACCATCAGGATCGCCATGTCACGCCGCAAGCCGGTCGGCGCGCGCTGCCCCATAAAATGGGCGAAATGCAGGAAGTGGCCGGGACTATCTATTCCATGGGACGCTTTGTGTTCGGCGTGAGAAATAAATAGATGGCCGTATTTAAATGAAATAGGATAACCACATCGAAATCAATATGGATTGATCGATGTTATTGCTGGTTAAATCAGGTCCAGGGCCGTGAAAAAAAGATCCTGCCTTTCCCTTGTCTGGTCTATTCCGCGCTAGTGCGCCGTCTGTTCGCATAGCGGGCACACCCGGATCAACAAGGGTGCGTTTTCCATTTCGGCGAGCGCATCGCTATCGTCGGAGGCGACGGTGCACTTGCATTTGCGCGCCGCGCTTGCGGGCGCGCCGCGGGCGTTCGCCGGCAGTACGGCGTAACGAACGCCGAGCTGCACGCGCCGCTCCCAGTCGCCTTGCGGATCCAGCGTCAGCAGCCACAAGCGGGTCTGGATCGACCAATGCCTGACGGTTTCACTTTTGATCCCCAGGCGCCGCGCCGCCTCTGCGACCGACATCTGCTGGGAGGCCAGGTTGAAGAAGGCTTCCGCCTTGTCCTCCAGCCTGAGCCGCGCCATGGGCGTGCCGGTGAGCCGGCTGAAGCGCTGGCGGCAACCGGCGCAATGAAAGAGCGGCAGGCTGCTGCCATCGGTACCGTCATAGGTCGACTTGCCGGCCCGGCAGCGCGGGCATTGCGGCGGCCGCTGGCTGGCGCTGTGCAGCCTGCGCCATGCGGACAGCAGGAACGCTGTCAGGTCGGCATCGCAGACGCCCGCCGCGCCGCTCGCCCGCACATGGATCAGCGTCGTGGCACGGCGCAGGTCGTCCGCATGGGGATACACGTTCGCGCGGCTGGCGGTGGGATCGACCTCGGCTCGCGTAGGTCGTTGCTGCTGAAATCTGCTCATATCGTCGGCGCGGGTAGATCCGGCCGTGACGCCGTGGACCCCGGGGCTGGCGCCCTGGTCGTAAAATCCCGCTAACCCGTGCTCCGGGAGCGATGAAATTGCGCCGATTCTATGTGGATTGGCCGCCGCCGAGTACTGTGATTGATCACAGTAGGACTCTAGGGCTTGATGATGCCGGCGGACGCGGCCTTGACGACCGCTTCGATGCGGGTGGCGACGCCAAGTTTCTGGCGGGCGTTGTCAATGTGGAAGTCGACCGTGCGCTTGGACAGGCCCAGGATGGTAGCGATCTCGCCCGAGGTCTTGCCGCGCGCCGACCAAGCCAGCGCTTCCACCTCGCGCTCGCTGAGCTGCACGGCCGGCAGCCCCGGGCGTGTGCGCGCAACGCGCGCGAGGCGAGCCTCGACAATGCTGGACAATATGTCGAAATCGACCGGTTTGGTCACATAGTCGTCGGCTCCGAGCCTGCGCCCCCTGAGTTCGGCCTCGCGCTGCGCCAGCGCCGTGAGGAACACGAAGGGCATGTCGGCAAAGCGCGGCGCCAGCGCGGTGATCTTCTCCAGCAGTTCGAAGCCCGTCATCACTGGCATACTCACGTCGCAAAGGACTAGGTCCGGCGTGTCGCGCAGAATGGCGGCAAAACCTTGCTGGCCGTCGTGTGCGATGCTCACGGCAAAGCCCCGCTCGATCAACTCTTCGGCGATCAGCGCGGCCGTTTCGGCATCGTCCTCGATGCAGAGGATCTTCCGGCGGGCATCGGTCATGGTGGTCCTTGGTGGCGGCGGCTAGCCGCGTCTTGCGGCCCGCCGAGGTACAGCGTAGCGAAATTCAGGATAAAAGTCTTATGAATCACTCGATTCGTCCGGCGCCCGCCAGCCGGCGAGTGCGTCGCGGCCTGGGGCGGCGCCTGGTCGGGCTGCCGGATTCAGTGCCCATGCTCAGGCCGATTCGCGTCCGGCTGTCGCTTGTGTTCGTGCTGTTCCTGCTGCTGGTGGTGGGGGTGGGCCTGTTCGGCATCAACCGGCTCAGCAACTTTCACAGCGTGTCGGCGCAGATCAGCGGCCGCTGGCTGCTGAGCAACCGCATCCTGGGCGACCTCAACAATTATATTTCGGACTACCGCGCGTTCGAGGGCGACGCGCTGATCGCGACGACGCGCGCCGACCTGCGCGCGGCCGAGGGGCAGATCAGCAGGCTGGACGATGTGATCAAGGAGGTCGAGGCCCGCTATGGCAAGATCGAGCACGATCCGGCCGAGCTGGCGCTCTACGAACAGTTCATGGCGCAGTGGTCGGCTTACCGGCAACTGGTCGATCGCGTGGTCTCGCTGGCCCACCAGAAGGACACGACGCAGGCCGTGGCGCTTTATCGCGGCGAGTCGCGCCGCGCCTTCGAGCAGGCCAACGGCACGCTGGGCGTGCTGACCGAGCGCAACGTCGTCGGCGCCGCGCAGGCAACCGAGCGCGAGGCGGATGCCTATCACGAGGCCCGGCAACTGATTGCCGGCGCCATCCTGGTGTCGGGCTTCCTCGTGATCGCGGCGGTGATCTATCTGGTCAGGGCCGTGTCGAATCCCATCGCGGGGCTGGTCGAGCGCATGCACCGCATCATGGACAACGATCCTCACGTGGAGATCCCCGGCGCCGGGCGCAAGGATGAGATCGGTGAAATCGCCCGCGCCGTGGTGCGCTTTCGCGACAACACGATCGAACTGGAGCGCAGCAAGGCGGCGCTGGCCGCCCAGACCACGATGCTGCTGGACACGCTGGAAAACGAGCGGCGACTGGCGGTGCTCCAGCGCAATTTCGTCTCGATGGCCTCGCACGAGTTTCGCACGCCGCTCAATGTGATCGACGGCCATGCGCAGCGGCTCATGCGCATGAAGGAGGCGCCCACCGCCGAAGTCCTCGGTGAGCGCTGTGGGCGGATCCGCGTTGCCGTGCGGCGCATGACCAACCTGATCGACCACCTGCTCGATACCTCGCAACTGCTGGACGGCGGGCGTCTCGCCACGCTGCAAGGCGTCGACTTTTCACTGACCCTGCTGATGCACGAAGTCTGCGAGATGCACCGCGAGAGTTCCCCCACGGCCGTCATCGAGGAGATCGTCGAGCCTGGCGTGAATGAGATCTTCCATGGCGACGCCAAGCTGCTGTTCCAGGCCTTCAGCAACCTGGTTGGCAACGCGATCAAGTATTCGCCCGCAGGCACCCCGGTCACCGTGCATGTTTCCGGCGGCGCCGACATGATCCGCGTGTCCGTGTCCGATCGTGGCCTGGGCATCCCGGACAAGGACCGCGAGCACATCTTCGAGCGCTTTGTGCGCGGCGGCAATGTCGCCGGCACGGCAGGCGCGGGCGTTGGCCTGTACCTGGTCAAGCTGGCAGTCGATCTGCACCAGGGCGAGGTCCTGGTTACCAGCAAGGAAGGGCAGGGGTCGAGCTTCGTGGTCCGGCTGCCGCGCGTGGCGGCAGCGGGCTGAAGGCTTGGGCTGGCGTGGAGTGAGTCGCTTAGCCTGTTTCGCCGGCACAGGCGCTATCGCTGCGCGCAGGCGCCGGGCGGCGCATTCAATCGCAACTCGCGCCGGGTGCCGCATCAAGGGCAGGTATTCCAGGCCTGGAATAAAAAAAGGCTTGCTGCTATTTCGATAGCAGCAAGCCCTTACATATACTGACTGGCGGAGTGGACGGGACTCGAACCCGCGACCCCCGGCGTGACAGGCCGGTATTCTAACCAACTGAACTACCACTCCGCAGTGGCTGTGGAACCCGCTTGTCGCGGTTTCCGACGCTCGTGTTGAGGCTGCGCTTGGTGGCGTTGCTCTCGAAACTGGCGTCCCCAAGGGGATTCGAACCCCTGTACTCACCGTGAAAGGGTGATGTCCTAGGCCTCTAGACGATGGGGACTTAGACTTGCTCGCTACGTCATTTGCATTTCGTGTCGCGAGGGGCGCGATTATAGCGCCCTTTTTTTGCGATGGGAAGCCCCTGTTTATTCTCCCTCGCAAATCGTCAAACGGCGCGCATCGCCTAGCCATATTTGCCAGGACAGGGACAGGGGCAGGGCCGCGATGCTGTCCATGCGGGATCGCCTGCGTTTCGCGTTGACTCTCACGTCATTGGCGCCGCCGCTCGCGCATGGGGCCGTCGGCGTCGATGCTGCCGCCCGCGCTAAGCGGCCCATCGACGTTGACCGGCCCGTTGACCAGCATGTTGCCTTCCACCACCAAGGGTCCGTGCACGGTGAGCGGGCCGTGAAACACCTTTTGCCGCCCTGCGCCAGGCGGCTGTCCATAAACCGGTGGGCGATTGGCAAACCAGGCTGCGGTCAGCGGGCCGTGCGCAAGGACACTGCCGTCCACGGTCAGCGTGCCATGAACGGTGAGGGGGCCTTCCACCACCAGCGAGCCGCCGATGGTGAGCGGCCCGGATTCCACCGGCTGGCCATGTGCCGCCGCGGCTAGCCACAGGGATGCCGCCAGGATTGCGCGGGCCTGCCGGGCAGTTTGCGATCTCATGACCCGCTCCCAAGGTGCGCGGCGCGTTTGCCGCAAGCAGCTTCCAACTTAGTGCGCGCGGTGGATACGTGCAAGCCGAACCCGGGCTCCGAGCGCTGTTCTTTTGCGGTGCGATCTGCCACCATTGCGCCCCTTCATTTCATGGCCCCGGATGGGCGCATCAACGTAATGGCTTCCAGCAAAGCACACCATGCCACCGGATGGGCGGCAGGCCTCGCCGCCGCCGCGGTAGTCGCCAAGTCCGGTGCCGGCGGCCCGTATCACATGGCCGCGGTGCTTGCTTTTTTTGGGGGCGTGGCCGGCGGCGGCGCGCCTGACTGGCTGGAGGTCGCCTGGTGGTCCGGATCCCGCCGGCTGTGGATCACACACCGTACCTGGACGCACTGGGGCATCGCCTGGCTGGCGCTGCTGGTGTTCGCGCACCGCGCCCTGGGCGCGCATGCGCTGGCCGCGCCGGCGTTCGGGTTTGCCTGTGGCGGGCTGATGCACTTGCTGGCCGATTGGCCCAACCCACTCGGCGTGCCCTGGATTCTCGGGCGGCATTCGCTGAACTGGTGGAAGAGCGGACGCTGCGACCTGCTGGTGGTCGCGGCTTCGTGGATGGGCGCACTGGCGTTGTCGCGGCACGTGTGGTTCCACGGCACGCATGGGCTGGACTTGTTCCAGTACCTGCGGGCCTGGCACCTGCGGGTCTGAGCGCCTGAGCGAGCGCACAAAAAAAGAGGCGGCCACAAGGGGCCGCCGATCGGGAATGTCGAGGGAGGCAATTCCCTCACAGAAGACTAACGGCGCGCCAAAGTGCGACATGAACCCCACCGACGTGGGGTGATGATTTCGGCATATCGAGAGGTGGCCGGCGGCCGGCTTCAAGCCTCCAGGCAGGTCGCCGCCGTGCCCGGCTGGCTCGCGCCCGCGTCATGCCGGCTTTGCCGGCGCACTGCCGCCACCAGTTCGTCATGCGCGGCGTCGAGCCATGCGGTGCGATGGCGCACGGGGTCTCGCGGGGAGAGTGCATCGACGCTGACCTCGCGCAGGAAGTACTTCACCATGCTGCCCGCGCGCGCGGGCACGGGCATCATGCCCAGCAGTTGCCGGCGCTGCAGCAGGCCACGGTCAGCGGCATGGCCCAGCGCGGACCACGCGGTACGCCCCAGCGCCAGGTAGAGCGTCTGGTCATCCATCTGCCCGAGCGCGCCGAGGAACAGGTTCTCGAACACCCTGCGCAGCATCGGCACCGCCAGCAGTTCTTCCAGGTCGCCATCGAAGGCCAGGCCGCGCCGCGTGGTGGCATAGGGCAGCAAGGCCAGCGGCTGCAGCCGCTCGAAGCCTTCGTCCCACAGCGCCGCGGCGCCGGGCAGGCCGACCAGTTGCGCGATGCCGAAGTGATCCAGCATGCGAATCAGGTTGGGCCGCACGAGCGGGCCGCCGAGTTCCACGCGCCGTTTGTTCTCGCGCTGGATGGTGCGCCCGGGCGCATGCCGCTGCAGCAGGCTCTCGGTCAGCTCCGCCGCCAGCTGCACGTGGGTGTGCCCGGGCGTGGTGCTTACCAATGCCAGCCGCGCGCGCTCATGGCTGTGCTCGAACGGCACGTAGCACATCGCGTAGATGCCATCGCGAGCCACCAGCACAGGTTTGTCGATCACGGCTGCCGCCGTCGCGCGCCGGATGCGCGCGCAGTACTCTTCCAGGTAATTCGCCAAAATGTCCCCGCCTCACCACGATTTCTCTCTGGTACAGCCGCCCTGTAGCCGGGCTTACCTTTGCTAGCATGGTAGGCGCAGGCCGCACGGCAGGCAAAGCGGGCGGTGCCGCTTCCTGCCTGTAGCAACACAGGGTGTGTGGGCCAGCGAACCAATCGCGCCGGTACACCATCCCAATGAAGGATGGACGCAACCGGGTTACCCAGGCACTCATGGCGACGCTGGATCGATGGTTTGAGGGGTGGCGCGGCGATCAGTGCGCGGCATCGTGCTGGCCAACGGCAGGCCGCACAGCGGCGCGTGGCCGTGCCGAGGCGATCAGCAGCGCGGCGGTCGCAACAAAGGCGGGCAGCGAGAGCAGGCCGAATATCTTGCCAAAGCTCCATCCCAATCCCAGGATCTGCGCGCCCAGCAGCGCGCCGGCGATGCCGCCAAAGCGTCCAATGCCCAGCATCCAGGCCACGCCCGTGGCCCGGCATTGCGTGGGATAGAAGCCGGCGGCCAGCGTAGGCATGGAGGATTGCGCGCCGTTCATGCAGGTGCCGGCGGCAAACACCAGCACGCCGAGCAGGAACACATCCCCGGCGCCGTGGCCCACCGCATAGACCAGCGCGCCAGTCAGCGCGTAGGTGCCGGCCACGATGCGCCACGGATGGCCGCGGTCCATCAGCCAGCCCACGGTCAGCGTACCGATGCCACCGCCCAGCGGGAACAGGGCGGTGATGAGCGCGGCCTTCTCGATCGGGTAGCCCGCGTCGGCGAACAGCGTCGGCAGCCAGCTTGTCAGCAGGTAGAAGATCAGCAGTCCCATGAAGTACGTGGTCCACAGCAACACGGTGCCGCTGCGGAACTGCGGCATCAGGATGGTGCGCAGCGAGGAAGCGCCGGTGGGCGCGGCCTCTTGCACATGAAAGCGCTCGTCTGCGCGCAGTACGCCCGGGTGGACCTTGGACAACGCGGCGGCGATGCGCGCGTCCGGGGCCTTGCGCGCCACCAGGAAACGCACGGACTCCGGCAGGAAAAGGATCAGCAGCACGGCCAGCAGCAGCGGCGCCACGCCGCCCACCAGCAGCACCGAATGCCAGCCATAGTGCGGAATCAGCCAGGCTGCGGCAAAGCCGCCGGCCGAGGAGCCCAGCGTAAAGCCGCAGAACATGGCGTTGACCGCCAGCGAGCGGCGCCGCGTGGGCGCGTACTCCGACATCAGCGTGACCGCGTTCGGCATGGCTGCGCCCAGGCCGAGGCCAGTCAGGAAACGCAGCACCGTGAGCGCTTCGAGCGAGCTCGCGAAGGCCGAGGCCACGCTCCAGCCGCCGAAGCACAGCACCGAGCCGACCAGCACGCCCTTGCGGCCAAAGCGGTCGGCCAGCGGCCCTGCCACCAGCGCGCCGGCAGCCAGGCCGAACAAGGCCGCGCTCATCACCGGCCCGAGATGGGCGCGGCTGACGCCCCATTCCTTGGCCAGCATTGGCGCGATAAAGCCGATCGCCGCGGTGTCGAAGCCATCGGCCGCGACAATCAGGAAGCAAAGGATCAGGATGATCCACTGGAAGCGCGAGAACGGCTGGCTGTCGATGAACTGCTGGACGTCGATGCTGGTGCCGGGACGGCGCGCACGGTCAGGGGATGCGGCCGGCTGGCCGCTGTTTGGGGGCGTCATGGTGCGGGTCTCCTGCTATGCCGCTCGTTGGCGGCGAATGCTCTGGTTTTCCTGGTGTTTCAAGGCTTGCCGCGTGGCCGCGCGCGTATTCAGCGCATTCAATACGGCAGGCCGACGTAGTTCTCCGCCAGCGACATCTGGGCGGCGCGCGAGCCAGCGAGGTAATCCAGTTCGGCCTGCTGGATGCGCAGCGCGAAGTCATCGGCATCGGGGAAGCGATGCAGGAGCGATGTCATCCACCACGAGAAGCGCTCCGCCTTCCAGACCCGGCGCAGGCATTTCTGCGAGTACGCGTCCAGCTCGCTGGCATCGTCGCGCAGGTAGCGCGCGATCAGGCCGTCGGCCAGGTAGAGGACATCGCTGGCGGCCAGGTTCAGGCCCTTGGCGCCGGTTGGCGGCACGATATGCGCGGCGTCGCCCGCCAGGAACAGGTTGCCGAAGCGCATCGGCTCGCACACAAAGCTGCGCAGCGGCGCGATGCTTTTTTCGATGCTCGCGCCCGTCACCAGCGCCTCGGCGGCGCTAGTATCGAGCCGGCTGCGCAGTTCGTCCCAGAAGCGTTGATCGGACCAGTCCTCGACCCGTTCGTCGGCGCTCACCTGCACGTAATAGCGGCTGCGCGTGAGCGAGCGCATGCTGCACAGCGCGAAGCCGCGCTCGTGGCTGGCGTAAATGAGTTCATTGGCCACCGGCGGCGTGTCGGCGAGCACGCCGAGCCAGCCAAAGGGATAGACCCGCTCGAAGATGCGCCTGGACGGCTCGGGCACGCTGCGCCGCGTGACGCCATGAAAGCCGTCGCAGCCAGCGATGAAATCGCAGCGCAGTTCGTACTGCTGGCCGCCCTTGCGATACCGCACCATGGGCGTGGCCGTATCGAAGTCGTGCACGCTGACGTCTTGCGCGTCGTAGATGGTGACGGCATTGCCGGCTTGCCGGGCGGCCATCAGGTCGCGCGTGACCTCAGTCTGGCCGTAGACCGTGACCGAGCGGCCGATCAGCGCGTGGAAGTCGATGCGGTGGCGCTCGCCGCCATAGGACAGTTCGATGCCATGGTGAACCAGGCCGTCGTGCTGCAGGCGCTGCGCCACGCCAGCGCGCTCCAGCGCATCGGCGGTCACGCTTTCAAGGATGCCGGCGCGGATACGGCCGAGGATGTAGTCGGGGCTGCGTTGCTCGACGATAACCGCATCGATGCCCGCCTTGGCGAGCAGTTGCCCTAGCAGCAAGCCGGCGGGGCCGGCGCCGATGATGGCGACTTGTGTGCGCATCGTGTGTCTCCTGGTGCGGGGTGGGGGCTGTTATTGAACGTAACCATTGAACGTAACAATAGCGGCGCCAGGGACGGGAGGGAATAGACGGAACGAACCATCAACAGGACAAAACGAACATCCATATCCGGTGCGGAATGTGCAGGAATATCCCGGTGATGTTGGGGGAAACCCTAGGTTTTTGACTGGATTTTTGCTGGATTTGCGATATTTTCCAGCGTGCGCGGCGACGCGTCCGAGCGCGCCGTCCGCGCGCGACAGCCTTCACATTCCATACATGTCGAAGCGCTTCAACGGCCCGCGCGCTGTTCCTTGCGGCACGCCTTGCAGATGTGTTCAAGCCCGTCCTGGCGGCGCGTGTCCCGCGCGAAGAACTCGCCGTCGGCCGGCCAGTGCTCTGCGCAATGGCGGCACAGCTTGAGCGGGCCGATATCCGACATCAGTACGTCGCCAGCGGTGACGTTGGCCTGCGCGGCGCGAGCGTGGCGCGCGGGGCTTGTGCGCGGTGATGGCGTGTCTTGCATGGCGCTTGCGGTGAAGGTGCCGTGGTTCTCGCGCGGCTGGGCGGCGTGATCGTACATGGTCTCTCCTTGCCTGGAAAATGGCGGAAATGGGCCAGTGATGGTCGGGGCGCGCGGCCGTATCCGGCTGCGCCGATGAAATACCCCGTTACGAAATGGCGCGTGGTTGATGCTCCGATGGCTTGGGCAATCGATGGCCGAGCGGTGCGATGCCCGCCCGTGCGCCAGCGTGGCTTACTGGGACAACATGCCCGAGCAGGCCATCAGCAGCCAACCGATGGCGGCACAGCCACCCAGCCAGCCGAGCAGCACCAGCACGATGGTGGACCACTTCATCGGGGCCGCCGCGCGTGCGCGGCAGGAAGTCGGGTTGCGTGAGAAAGGGAGCGGCTCATGCGTACTTTCCTTGGAGTGGCAAGACAAGGCTTGCTCAAGGGGGGCAGCTTAGCGATCCTGTGACGTCAATGTATGTCCGGGTTGTAAGAAAATGTGCACGAGCAAATGTGCTGCGGCCCGGCATCGCCTGCGAACGCCTTTGCCGTCTGGCGCCACGACTGGAGCGCGCGAGGCAAGCGCCCGGGAAGGTGCCTTCCCGGGCAGCCGGGGGCGTTCGCGCGGGCAATCGGGAGCCTGCCTATAATGCCGGATCCGACACCCATCGCGCCGCGCGCGGCGCCAAGGCCAGCCATGACGATCCTGCTCGATACCTCCATCCCGCACACACTGGATACCCTGGTTGAGCGCGTTGCGGCGATGCCCGGCGTACAGGTGCAAGCCTGGGTCTTCGACGACGTCGCCACGCGCCGCGCGGCCGAACAGCGGCTTGCCGCCGCCGGCGTGCAGGCGGCGATCCACAGCGCTTACAAGCCACTGCTGCATTTCTTCCTCGACGCGTTGGCGCTGGAACACGATGGCGGCCGCCTCGCCGCCGCGGGCGAGATTTCCGTGCGCCTGCCCGCGGCCACAACGGCGGGACAGTCGCAGCGCTTCCGGCTTGAAGCCTATCCGCTTGCCGGCATGCTGCCGCAAGGCAGCCTTCGCCTGAGCGAAGGCGACGACGAACGCCACTACGTCGTCGGGCTGGATGGCATTGCCCACCGCGTGTTCGTGCCGCTCGCGGCCTCCGGCGCGCCGTGCGGGTGGCTGCGTCTGTCGCGCGATGGCGCCGTGCTGGAGGACGGCCCGCTCGCCACCGAGTACGAACTGGCATTCGCCGCCGCCATGGATGCGATCCGCGGCCATGCCTGGGGCCGGCAGGGACCCTATTTCGATGTGCTTCGCATCGCCATCGACACGGGTGGCATCGAGCGCTGGCTGTCCTATCAGGACGAATGCATCAGCACGCGCGAGGCCCTGCACGAGGACCTGTATTTCTCCATTCTGGAGTTCTTCCAGGATCGCGCCGGCTTGCCGCGTGGCGATCGCACCTTGCAGCCCGGCCAGATCGTGCCCGAGGTCCGCCACGCGCAGGGGGCCACGCGGGTGCGGGTGGCATTGCTGCCGCACCCGCATGTCGCGGCAGTGACGCCGGCTGACGCGGCTGCGGCCCCGCTGTCCCCGAGTGCGCTTGCCGGGCTCTCGCAGCCCCTGACGCCAGAGGCGGTAGCCATCGAGATGCAGGCGTTGGGCGGCAAGCGCTTCAGCGTGCTTTCCACGCAGGGGCGCATGGTCCACGGCACCCACATCGAAGGTTCGCTGCCCGGGCTGGTGATTTCCGGTGGCCAGCATGCCAACGAAACGTCCGGCGTGGTGGGGGCGCTGCGCGCGGCGCATGCGCTCAAGCAGCGGCCGCATGCGCACTTTGCCCTGATTGCCTTGGAGAACCCGGACGGCGCGGCCTTGCATGTGCAGTTGCGCGAGGACAATCCGCGCCATATGTCGCATGCCGCGCGTTACACCGCGCTGGGCGATGACCTGGAGGCACGTACGGCGCCGCCCTTCGTGGAAAAAGCGGCCCGGCTGGAAGCCATCGAGCGCACTGGCGCCGGGTTGCACATGAGCCTGCACGGCTACCCCGCCCACGAATGGACGCGGCCACTCACCGGCTACGTGCCGCCGGGCTTCGAGACCTGGACCATTCCCAAGGGCTTTTTCCTGATCCTGCGCCACCACGCCGGGCGCAATGGCATGGCGTTCATGCAGGCGCTGACTGCGCAACTGGCGGCTTCGCCGGATCTGGCTGCGTTCAACGCCCGCCAGCTGGCGACCTGGGGCAACCACGCCGGCGAGGTGCCGTTCCCGGTGCTAAACGGCATTCCCTGCATGATCTTCGAGGATTCCCGGTCAACGGTGCCGTTCACGCTGGTCACCGAATTTCCGGACCAGACGGTTTATGGCGATGCGTTTCGCCTGGCGCACACCACCCAGATGCGGGCAGTGCTGGCGGCGGCGGAGCTGTATTGGGCGGGTTTGCTGGGTTGAGGGAGCGCGCCGCGCGCCTTTAGTGGATCGTGCGTGTCACCTTGGCGTGCGGCACCTCTGCCGCCGCCGTGTTTTCGGGCGTTGCGCCTTCATCCTGCTCGATCATGGTGGCCGCGAGGCTGAGCGCAGCCTGCATCTCTTCGTGCGACAGACCGGAAGATAGCGCAAGCCGCACCGCCAGGGACGCCAGTCGGGCGACTTCATAACTCGGGATGCTCATCTCAGCTCCTTGTCCTCGTGTCAATGCCTGTGTCAACGTCATGGCAAGCCCTGCCGCGCCGGGCGGCGGGGCCGCTGGCGCGCCATCCAGGCGGATTCGGCCGCCGACGCATGCTTGCGCCGGCGCCTGTCAATCTCCAGTATGGTCCACGGCGAGCTTCGCCGCCCGAAGAGAATCCAGCAATGCTGCGTGGCCTCAGGCGGGCAGGAAGCCTTCCACGGTGAGATAGCGCTCGCCGGTGTCGTAGTTGAAGCCCAGCACGGTGGCGCCGGCCGGCAGATCCGGCAGTTTTTGTGCGATCGCGGCCAGGGTGGCACCCGACGAAATGCCGACCAGCATGCCCTCCTCGCGCGCGGCGCGGCGCGCCATTTCGCGTGCCGGCTCGGCGTCGACCTGGATCACGCCATCGAGCAGGGCGGTATCCAGGTTGCGAGGGATGAAGCCGGCGCCTATGCCCTGGATCGGGTGTGGCGCGGGCGCGCCGCCGGAAATGACCGGCGAGGCGACCGGCTCGACGGCGTAGACCTTCAGCGCGGGCCACTTCTGCTTGAGCACGCGGGCGCAGCCGGTGATATGCCCGCCCGTGCCCACGCCGGTGACCAGGGCGTCGATGCCCTGCGGGAAGTCCGCCAGGATTTCGAGCGCGGTGGTGTTGACGTGGGCCTCGATATTGGCGGGATTCTCGAATTGCTGCGGCATCCAGGCGCCCGGCGTGGCCGCCACCAGTTCTTCGGCGCGGGCAATGGCGCCCTTCATGCCCTTTTCGCGCGGGGTCAGGTCAAAGGTGGCGCCATAGGCCAGCATCAGGCGGCGGCGTTCCACCGACATGCTGTCCGGCATCACCAGCACCAGCTTGTAGCCCTTGACCGCCGCCACCATGGCCAGGCCGATCCCGGTATTGCCCGAGGTGGGCTCGATGATGGTGCCGCCCGGCTTGAGCACGCCGGATTGCTCGGCCGCCTCGACCATCGACAGCGCAATGCGGTCCTTGATGGAGCCTCCCGGGTTGGCGCGCTCGGACTTGATCCAGACCTGATGGGTATCGCCAAAGAGCCGCTGAACCCGGATATGGGGCGTATTGCCAATGGTCTGCAGGATGTTGTCGGCCTTCATTCAGTATCTCCAGGGATGGTTTCGAACCGGACTGGCAAACGGGTCCGGACAAGCATGCACTGGAGGATTCTAGCGGGCGGCGCGTCGACGATGCGATTTCCCCGTCATATTGGCGTACGCCAACGCCTAGTGGCAGGCCTTGGCGCGTGCGGGCAGGCAGCGCGCCGGCAGCGCTTCCAGCTCGGAGGCGAGCACGACCCGGCCCCGGCCACGCCGCTTGGCTTCATACAAGGCGCGGTCCGCGCTGCCAAACAGTTTGTCCCAGGTGGCGGCCCCACCGTCCTCGCGCTCGCGGGTCTGCGCAACGCCGATGCTGGCGCTGGCGAATCCACCAAGCTCGTTTGGCAATGCGATGGCGCGGATACCACGCAGGATGCGGTTGGCCAGCAGGAGGGCATCGGCTTCGGTGGTATGCGGGCAAAGCACGCAGAACTCCTCACCACCGTAGCGGCCCGCGAGGTCCGCGCTGCGGTGCGCTTCCTGCAGGACGCGGCCGATCTGCTGCAGGACGCGGTCGCCGGCGCGGTGGCCACTGCTATCGTTGATGTACTTGAAGCGGTCGATGTCGATCACCAGGCAGCTCAGCGGATGGCCGTGGCGGTTGAATTCCGCGGCCAGCACCATCGCCGCGCCATCCATGGCACCGCGGTTCAGCAGCCCCGTCAATGCATCGAGGCGTGCCTGCTTCTCCTGTTTGGCCAGCATGGCTTCCATGGTCATCAAGGTGAAGCCCGCCAGGCCCGCGAGGATCGCAACAAGGGCGGGCAGCAGGCGCAGCTGGAGCAAGGCCTCGGCACTCAGGGCCGGCACCGGGGCGCCGGCTTCCAGCACCGCATACAGCCCGCAGCATTGCGCCAGCAGTTGCACGCTGCAAGCGGCAAGCACCAGCGGGCGGCTGCGGCGGGTCAGCGCGAGCCGGCGCTGCAGCAGGCAGGCCAGGGTGAAGCCGGCGGTGATGGCTGCCACCACGTAGCCGGTGACTTCGGCCAGGCGGCTGCCGCTGCCTAGCACAGCGGCGGCCAGCACGGCAGAGATGGCAAGCACGCCGGCAGTGAGCGGCGCGGGTGCCGAAGGGCGGTCACCGGTCAGTGATACGCCGCGATGGGTCAGCAACTGGGCGGCCACGCTCAGGGCGGGCGCCGCCAGCAGGAACCAGGCGGGCCCGCCGCGCGCGTCGATCACCAACAGGCCCGCGGCGCAGGCCAGCACCTGGCCGGCGACCCATGCGCGGCCCACGGCGCTATGGCGCAAAGCCAGCATCAGGGCCGCGAGGATGATTTGCGTGGCGGTGAACAGGACAAGCAGTGCCATCACGGCAGTGCCCTCATCTGACTGCATGAGATTCCCATCGAGTTCGGCGCAGCATCGCCGCGCGGGAGTTTGCCTTCGAAGGTGGGTTCGCACGTATTGCGTATTGCGTACTGCGTGGAGCCCGTGCGTGAGCCAGCGCGTGAGCCAGCGCGTGACTTGCGACATTCCCGAATGCGGCGTCCGGCCGGTGCTTGTCCGGGTCCGTTCCTGCCGAGGTGAAGATGTTTTTTGTTTGAGAAAATTCTACACAGCGCCGCGCTGGAAGTGCCCCGTATTCGCGGCGCGTGACAATTGTTGACATTGGACTCAAAGCGCGTGATCTACCATTCGCTTTGCTCGCAGCGCGGGTCGCCGCGGACCGTTGTATTCCGGCCCCAGCCATTGCGCGATTCCTTGTTTTCGTATCCTCAGAGCACGACAGTGTCGAGTTTGCGCCACGTACTGTGATACTTTGTCGATTCGGAAAACTACAAAAATGCGGAAAGTGCCGAGACAACAATCAGCTTGCCAGGCACCGAAGCCCCTGGCGCCGCCAGGTCCGGCGGGTGCCATCGGCGCCTTCGCCGCGTTCGAAACCCGGGCGTTGGCGCTAACCAGCTTCTGTGACACGGGCATGCATTGGCACTAGTGCATGTTTCCTAGTCCTAAATGCTTATAGGCACGATGACGCGCATGCTTCAGAATTCTCGCCGATAGTGCTTAAATGCGCACTTTGAGCTTGGCCTGCGGGGGACTGCCTGAGAGATCGGGCGGCGCAGGTGGAAGTGGATGGAATCAGCCATACCGGGAATGCATCGTCTGGCGCCATCAAGCGCGACCAGCATGTTGGAGGCAAGCCAAGCGAGCTCTTCCGGGATTATAAAAATATGAAAAAAAATAGGGGTCAGCAAGTGAATTTGTTGCGATTGGACGGTGTCGCGCGCCGCGTGGCAGGCCTGCGTCAGGCAAGCCGGGGCGTGCCGATGACAAGAGCATGGCTTGGCGCACTGCTGGCCGTGTTTGCAGCCTGGCTATGCCCGGCGCAGGCGCAGGCGCAGGCACTGGCCACCACCGGCTCGCGCGCACCGAACATCGCCTTCCACTACGGCAGCAAGCCGCCGGTGGACGCTCTGCAGGCGTTTGATGTCGCCGTGGTCGAGCCCGACAGCGGCTTCGATCCGCGCACCGCAGCCACGCCCAATACGCAATGGTTCTCCTACGTCAGCATTGGCGAGGTCGCACCGTCGCGCGCCTACCTGAAAGACATTCCCAAGGCCTGGCTGATCGGCAACAACGACGCCTGGGGCGCTCGCGTGGTCGACCAGGCCGCCGAGGGCTGGCCCGCCTTCTTCGTGGAAAAGGTCATCGCCCCGCTGTGGCAGCGCGGCTATCGCGGCTTCTTCCTCGACACGCTCGACTCCTACCAGCTCAAAGCCAGGACGGACGCCGAGCGCGCCCGCCAGGAGGCCGGCATGGTGGCGGTGATCCGGGCCATCAAGGCACGCTATCCCGAGGCCAAGCTGATCTTCAACCGCGGCTTCGAGATCCTGCCGCAGGTCAACCAACTGGCGTACGCGGTCGCGTTTGAATCGCTTTACCGCGGCTGGGACCAGGGCGGCAAGCGTTACACCGAAATAAGCGAGGCCGATCGCAACTGGCTGCTCGGCCAGGCCCGAACGATCCGCGAGCAGTACCACTTGCCGGTGATCTCGATCGATTACTGCCCGGCCGCCGAGCGCAAGTGCGCGCGCGATACCGCCGCGCAGATCCGCGCGCTGGACATCATCCCTTACGTGGCCGACCCTGGCCTGCAGACGGTTGGGATCGGCAACATCGAGGTGATGCCGCGCCGGGTGCTGGTGGTGCAGGACCGCGAGCCGGGCGTCTCGATCGACGACTCGGCCGGCGTGCGCTTCGTCTCCATGCCGCTGAACTACCTGGGCTATCGCGTGGACTTCGCCGAAGCCAGCCAGCCGCTGCCGGAGATCGGCCCGGACCGCTACGCTGGCGTGGTGATCTGGATGGCTGGCAACGTGCGCGACCAGCCCGGGCGTTTCTTCAGCTGGGTGCAGCGCAATATCGACCAGGGCGTGCCGGTGGTGTTCCTGAACGATTTCGGCGCGCGCATGAACGGAGCGCTGGCATCGAGCCTGCAGCTCAAATCGGTCAAGGGCAAGATCGGCGTCAAGGCGGACGTGGTGTCGAAGGACCCGATGATGGGCTTCGAGATGCCTGTGGCGCCGGACCGCACGCAGGCAGCGCCGGTCCAGGTGGGCGATGGCCCGGGCTTTCGCTCCCTGCTGCGCCTGAATTCGGGCACGCTGACCTATGACGCTGCCGCGATCACTCCCTGGGGCGGCTACGTACTCGGGCCTTACGCCGTGCGGCAAAGCGCCAACGACCAGGACCGCTGGGTGGTGCAGCCGTTGTCCTTCCTGCGCGAAGCGCTGCGCCTGCCGGCCATGCCGGTGCCGGATGTCACGACGGAAAACGGACGTCGCCTGCTGACCGTGCACGTGGACGGCGACGGCTTTGCCTCCCGTGCCGAGATTCCCGGTGGCGGTTTTTCCGGTGAAGTCCTGTTTCGCGAGATCTGGGACCGCTATCGCCTGCCGATGACGATGTCGATCATCCAGGGCGAAGTCGCCAGCGACGGCATGTATCCCAAGCTGACCGCGCAGCTCGAGCCGATTGCCCGCAAGATCTTCGCGCAGCCCTATGTCGAGGTGGCGAGCCACACCTTCTCGCATCCTTTCGAGTGGGGCCGCACGGTGCCCGGCGGCACGCACTCGGAGAATGCCACCGAAGGCGACGACGACTTCCACCTGGCGATTCCCGGCTACACGATGGACCTGAAGCGCGAGATCGGCGGCTCGATCGACTATATCAACCGCACCCTGGCGCCCCCCGGCAAGCCGGTCAGCATGCTGCTGTGGTCGGGCGACTGCCAGCCGCCTGCCGAGGCCATCAAGCTGACCGACCAGGCCGGCGTGCTCAACATGAACGGCGGCGATACGCTGATCACGCGCAGCAACCCGACCTGGACCGCGATTTCGCCGATCGGCGTGAACAAGGGCGACGGCACCTTCCAGATCTTCGCGCCGAACCAGAACGAGAACGTCTACACCAACCTCTGGCATGGCCCGTACTACGGCTTCGAGCGCGTGATCGAAACCTTCGAGCTGACCGACCGGCCGTATCGCTTCAAGTCGGTCAACATCTACTATCACAACTATTCCGGCACCAAGGCCGCCTCGCTCAAGGCACTGCGCAAGGTCTATGACTACGTGCTGAGCCAGCCGCTGATGCCGGTGCATGCCACCGACTACGTGCGCAAGGTGATCGACTGGCAAGGCATGGCGGTGGCCCGCGAGCTGGGTGGCGACGCCACGCAGCCGGCCTCCTGGATCGTGCGCGGCGACGCCAGCCTGCGCAACGTGCGCTGGACCGGCGCGGACCTGCCCGACGTGGCCGGCTCGCAAGGCGTCACCGGCACCTCGCCGGCACCCGGCGGCGGTGTCTACGTGCACCTGGCCGATGGCGCCTCGCGCATCGTGATGCGCGCCCCGAACGCAGCTAGCGCCGCGGCTGCCTCCGGCCCCGAGATCGCCGAGGCCAGCGGCTTCGTGCGCAACTGGCAGCGCACCGGCCAGGGCAGCGCACAGCGCATCCGTTTTGATTTCAGCGGCTACTTCAAGCCATTCTTCCGCCTCGCCGGCGCGGACCGTTGCCGGATCGCCATCGATGGCAAGCCGGTGCAGGGCGTGCAGGAGCGCGGCACGCTGCGTTTCGACACCACTCCCGTTCCCAATCCCGACAATGCCAAGCAAAGCGTCGAAATCACCTGCGCCGCCTGAGCGCGAGCGGCTCCTGCCGCCAGCGTTCGTGCTGACCTTCACCGCCATGGTGGGGATCGGCCTGGCGCTGATGTTCCCGCGCGAAACCTTGCGCGAACGCCTGCTGGGAGAAGGCCGGGCAGTGGACGGCCTCAGCATGGCCTACCTGGAAGCCTGGTGGCGCGCCACGCCCGGCGACAGCGGCTTCGCGGCGGTGCTGGCCGAGCAATATGCGCGCACGGGCCGGCTGGATGAGGCCGAGGCCATGCTGTCCCGGCTGGAGGCGCGCTATGCGGCCAGTTCTGCGGCTGGTTCCGCGGCCAGCCCGCAAGGGCCGGTGCGCAACGCCAACGCCGCCGACGCCGAGCTGTCCGGCCAGATCCTGCGTACCCGCATCGAGATCGCGCAGCAGCGCGCGTTTGCGGCGTTGCCGAACACCCCGGAGCGCGAGCACTACGTCGAAAAGCTCGGCGGGCTGCTCGACCAGGCGTTGACCATGAAGTGGAACCGCACCGATCTGGAAGAGCTGGCCACCACCGCGCGCTCGATCAACGCGCTCAAGCCGGCACAGGTGTTCTACCAGGCGCTGGCCAAGAGCGACCCTGCCCGCGCGGCGCTTTGGAATGCGCAGGCTGCGTCGGCGGCGCTCGCGGGCGGCGACTACCAGCAGGCGGCCGACGCGCTGTTTGCCGCGCAGTCCCGCGCCACCGATCCGGCCGAACAGCGCCGCCTCTACCTGGCCGCGCTCAAGACGCTGCAGTCCGGCAACGCGCTTGACAAAGCGCTGGCCCAGGCCGAGCAGCATGGCGGCAAGCTGCTGGAGAACGCTGAAGTCCTGCGTTACCTGACCAAGCTGGCGCTGGCCGCCAACCGCCCCGAGCAGGCCGCGCGCTATGTGCAGCGGCTGCTGCGCCTGCCGCCGAGCTTGCAGCCCGTGCCCGAAGGCGCCTCGCTGCAACGCGCCGAAGTGCGCCGCGTGGCGGCCACCGAGCCATGGGCCGCGCGGGGCGTGATCTTCCTTGACGGCCCGCGTGGCCTGGCCTTGCGCCGCGCCATGGGCGACGCTGCGATGCCCCGCCTGCGCCGCGTGGCGGATACCTCAGGCGCTGGCACATCCGCTTCTGCGGCGGCGGGCCAAGCCCGCGCCGCCTCCGCAGCTTCGGCAGCACCAGCGCCGGTGGCCGCCCCTGCCGGCGCCCCCACCGCGGCCGAGCGCGCCTTCAATGCCGACGACTACGAACTCGCGTTCCAGGTATTCCTGGCCGCCGGCAAGCTTGACGACGCGCAGCGCGTAGCCGAGACCGCCGTGCGGCGCCAGCCCGGCGCGGCGCGCTGGCGCGAGCGCCTGGCCCAGGTCGCCGAGTGGAATCGCCAGCCCACGGTAGCGCTCAAGAGCTGGCTGGAATATGCCCAGGCCAGCAATGACGAGACCGCCTGGAAGGCCGTGCTGCGCCTGGCGCCCGGCCTGAACGACGATCGCGCCTACCTGGCCGCGCTGCGCCACCGCGCCGGCACGGGCGATCTCGCCACCGTCGACCAGGTGGTCGCCACCTACGAACGGCTGGGCGAGCCCGAGGAAGGCCTGGCCTTCCTGCAAAGCCTGAGCCACGGCCCGAACGCGCGCCCGATCATGGAGCGCCAGGCGGAGCTGGCCGAGCGCGCCGGCAAGGATGCCCGTGCCTTCGCGCTTTACACCGAGCTGCAGCAGCGCTTTGGCCCGCGCCCGCAGTACGCGCTCAGGCAAGCCAACCTCCTCTATGTGCGCGGCAAGCTGGTTGAAGCCCTTGAGGCCATGGTGCCGTCCATGCGCACCGCGCGTTCCACCGACATCGAATTCTGGCGCACGCTGACCGAGCTGGCGCGCCTGAACCAGCGCAGCGACCTGCTCGAGCAAGGCTACCGGCAACTGATGCTGGCCATGGCCGAGACGCATGACAACCACTGCATGGCCATGCCTCCCGGCGCAGGCCGCAACGACTGCCTGGCCGAAGTGCGCGATACCGAGGAATCGGACTTCTCGAACCTGATGGACTTCTACGATAGCTCGCCTATCGATGCCGGGCGCATTGCGCAAGCGAGCTGGCACAAGGGCGGCAAGCTGGTGTCGCTCGAGCTTGCCATCAATTACTACACCCGCGCCCGTGCTTACGGCCGCGTTGCCACGTTGCTGCAGGGCATGACCCCTGCCCAGTTGAAGCAGGCCGAGCAATCCAGCCGCTTCCTGGCCATGCGCGCCGAGTACCAGCGCGCCCGTGGCGAGCGCGAACTGGCCCTGGCCGACCTGCGCCGCGCCGCCAGCATGCCCGACGCCGGTAGCGAGACGCTGGCCGCGCTGATGTGGGCGCTGGTCGATCTCGGCTCGGATACCGAAGTGCGCGCCATGATGCTGCGCCTGAAGGGCGAGGCCGAGGGCAACCCGGATTTGTGGGGTGCCTTCGCCGCCGGCAGCATGCGCTTCCAGGACGGCCGCACCGCGCTGCATTACCTGCGCAAGATGGCCGACGGCAAGAGCGCCGATCCGCTCTGGCTGGGCCTTGCCGCCGATGCCTACGACGCCATCGGCCAGACCAGCACCGGGTGGCGCCTGCGTCGGCAGGCCTGGGTCGACCTGCACAAGGACCAGTCCGCGGCCGGGCGCCGCGCCTCGGATCCCCGCAGCATGGATCCGGCCGCCGAGGAGGAGGACGCCCAGGGCGGCCCCGCCCCGGCTGAGCTGCGGCGCCAGACGGTGGCGCTCGGGCAGATCTTTGCCTCGGGCGATGTGTCCCAGCGCCTGGTGATCGAGATGCTGCGCGGCGACCGCACCGTGATGGCTGGCACCAATGCCGCGAACTGGACCGGTCCTGCCAATCCGGTGTCGCGGCTGGGGGAGATTCCCGGCCTGCCGGCGCTCGATCCCAAGACACCGCCGGGCGTGGCGCAACGCGAAGCGCGCCAGCAGGCCGTGGTCTCGTCCGCCGCCAAGGAAGTGGCGCTGGCCTGGGCCCTGTCGAACGAATCCAACGAACTGGCGCGTGCCTGGCTGGCCCGCCAATATGCCCGCCAGTTGCTGCGCCCGGCGTATGCCGAGATCACGCTGGCGCTGGCCAACCAGGACCTGGCCGCACTCGACCGTGTGCTGGAGCGCCAGGCTGGCCGCATTCCGGTGGACAACCAGATCGAAGCCAACGTGCAGCTCGACCGGCTCGGCGCCGCGCAGACGCTGGCCTACGAAACCCAGGAGACCACCCGCACCGACGACAGCCTGCAGGAAACCCTGCAGGACGCGCTGCTGTTCAACGCGCAAGCCATCGAGCCACGCGTGACGTACCAGCGCCAGAGCCCGCTGAGCTACTTCGACTACAGCCTGGCTGGCGGCGTGCGCCTGTGGGATGGCTACGACCTCAACCTGCGCGGCGCCTGGCGCACCCAGCACAGCGTGGACCAGACCCAGCTCACCGGCGTGCCCTCGTCCGACAAGCGAGGCGAGCTGTCGCTCGGCTACCGCGACCAGCACCTGCGCTGGCGCCTCGGCGTGGGCCGGCGCGACGGCCTGGATAGCGTGACCACCGCGCGCTTTACCGGTGAGTGGCGCGAGACCAGCCGCTTGAGCTTCACCACGCTGGCCGGCCTCAACCAGAGCGCCGACGAATCGGCGGCGCTGCGGGTCGGCGGCGTCAAGGATGTGCTCGGCCTGGGCGCGACCTACAACTTCAGCCTGCGCGAATTTGCCGGCGCTCGCATCGAGTACGACCGTTTCCGCGGCCAGGACGGCTCGCAGCTGGGCCACGGCCTGGTGTACGACCTGGAGCTGGGCTACCGCATCCGCACCGCGTACCCGGACTACACGGTGCGCCTGGTCGGCACCCATGCCACCTACAACGCGCGCGGCGGCACGCTCAGCAACAAGCTGGCCACGCTGGTGCCTGCCGATGACGAGGCCACGCCGGGCTTCTACATGCCCCAGGGCTTTACCCAGGCCGGCGTGACGTTCGGCTTCGGCACCGAGCTGATCGACGACTACACGCACAAGTGGCGGCCGTTTGCCGAAATCGGCCTGCTGCACGACACCCGCGCCGGGCAGAACTTCCGGGCGCAACTGGGCGTGGCCGGCAAGGTGTTCGGCAACGACCACCTGTCCATGTACGTGCAGCACGAAACCGCGGCGCGCAATGGCGGCACGCCGCTGACCGAAGTGGGCGTTCGGTACAGATGGCTTTTTTAATCCGGGCGGGCACGCGAGCGTGCCGGTTCACTGTATGCAATCGAGAAGGGGAGAGAGTCATGAAAACAACTAGCACGAAGCAGAACCGCGCAGCACGACTGCTGGGCTGGTGCGGTGCGCTGGGCGCAGCGCTGTGGCTGGCCGGATGCGCGGTGACCGATATTGGTCGCGCCCCCGCGCTGCCGGCCGGTGAGTCGGTGGCGATTTTACCGATCGTCAACTACACCGAGACGCCGCAAGCAGGCTTGCGCGCCGAGGCGATCGCGGAAAGCCTGCTGAAGACAGGCGGCATTGCCAACGTCAAGCGCTATCCCGCCAACCTGAACCCGGAAACGCTGTTCGAGCCGGCCGAGCGCGAGTCGGTGGGCAAGGCGCTTGAGTGGGCACGTACCCAGAAGATGCGCTACGCCCTCACCGGCGCGGTGCAGGAATGGCGCTACAAGGTGGGCGTGGATGGCGAGCCCGCCGTGGGCATCTCGCTGAAACTGCTGGACGTGAGCACGGGCGAAGCCGTCTGGTCCGCCACCGGCAGCGACAGTGGCTGGAGCCGCGAGTCGCTGTCGGGCACCGCGCAAAAGTTGCTGCGCCGCCTGCTGGCGCCGCTGCGCCAGGGTTGAACCGCGGGAGAGCATGATCGTGGCCAATACAGCCGACAAGATACGGGAAGGACAGGGCATTGGCGCGGGCGGCCGCTATTTGCGGTTGCTCGCGCCCGCCACGAGCGGACCGGTCTCTGCGGTCGAGCTGGTGGTGACGATGGCGCTGGCGATGGGGCTGGGATACCTGCTCCTGCCCAACAACCCCCTGCTGCTGGGACTGGGCTTTCCCTGGGCATGGCTGCTGCCGGTCATCCTGGCGCTGCGCTACGGCACGCTGATTGGCGTGGGCAGCGTGCTGATGATGCTGGGCGGCTGGTTCTTCTTCCACCAGATCGGTGCCCAGCCGGGTGCGTTCCCGCGCCTGTTCTTCCTGGGTGGGCTGCTCATGGTGCTGGTTGCCGGGCAGTTCGGCGATGTCTGGGGCACAAGGCTGGCGCGCGCGCGCGCCGTCAACCGCTACCTCGAAGAGCGCCTTGCGGCCCTGACCAAGAACCACTACCTGCTGCGCGTGTCCCATGCGCGGCTGGAGAACGACCTGCTGGCCAAGCCCACCACGCTGCGCGACACGCTGTCGCAGATGCGCGCGGTGACGCTGGAAGATGCGGCACAGGGTGGCGTGCTGGTTGGCGCGCGCCCCATGCTGCAAGTGGTGGCGCAGGCGTGCCAGCTTGAAGCCGCCGCGCTCTACGCGGTCGATGGCGAGACGGTATCCGCCACGGCGTCGGCGCAGATCGGCCCGGCATTCGAGTTCGATCCCGACGATGTGCTGGTGCGCCACTGCCTGGAGACGCGCCAGCTGGCGCACCTGCAGGCCGATGGGTTGTCGCGCCAGTCGCCGGACCATCCGCAGACCCGCTATGTGGCGGTGGCACCGGTGCTGTCCGGGGCCGACAAGCTGGTGGGCCTGCTGGTGGTCGAGCGCATGCCGTTCCTGTCGCTCAGCTACGAGAACCTCCAGTTGCTGATGGTGCTGATGGGCTATTACGCCGATGGCATCGAGCACGCCGCGTCCACGCGCGCCATCGCGGCCGCGATTCCCGGCTGCCCGTATGAATTCGCGCTGGACTACGCCCGCCTGTCGCGCCTGCGCCGCGACACTGGCATCGACAGCACGATCGTGGCGCTGGTGTTCGATCTCGACGAATCGCGCGACGCACTGTTCAACCAGGTCATCCGCAGCCGCCGCGCGCTCGACGTGGCCTGGCCGCTGACCAGCGCGCACCAGCGGGCCCTGCTCACCTTGATGCCGCTGTCGGGCAACGAGGCGGCGTCGGCCTACCTGGTGCGCATTGAAGACATGCTGCGGGCCCAGTTCGGCACCGATTTCGAAGCGGCGCGCATCGGCGTGCATACGCTGGCCGTGCCCGCCAGCGCGCCGGTCGAGCCGCTGATCCGCCTGCTGCATCGTTGCCATGTGGATGTTCAGCCAGCGCCGGTACCGGTGCCGGTGGCACTAGGCGAGGTTGGCCGTGGGTAAGCTCGGCATCGGCGGCATCGCCGCGCAAATCGCCGCCCTGGCGCTGCTGGCTCGCGCCGGTACCAGCACCGCGTTGCTGCTGACTTTCCTGTTGATGCAGGGGCTCGCCGCGGCGATGATCGCGATGGTGCTGTGGCGCTTGCTGCCCCGGCGTTTTCGCGTGCCGTTCGCGTGGAGCTATGGCTACCTCTTTGTATTCTGCTTCCTGGTGCCGCTGGCCGGCGGCATGATCTGCGTCGGCAGCCTGCTGATCGCGCGCTTCTTCCCGGGACGCCGTCCCACGGCCGGTATTGGCCTGGTCGGGCTGCCGGTGTTCGTCACCCACCTGATCTCGCGCGTGACCCACGGCGGCGGCGCGCGCTTGCGCGCCCAGTTGGGCAACACGCGCGCGCCGTTGCCCGAGCGCATGACCGCGCTGGTGGCCATGCAGTCGATGCCGGCGCGCGCCTCGGGCCCGGTGCTGCGCGACCTGCTGGCCGACAGTGCTGATGACGTGCGCCTGCTGGCCTACGGCATGCTGGACGGCGCGGAGAAGCAACTGACGCAGAAAATCCTTGCCGAGCTGCCGCGACTGGAAGCTGCGCAGGACGATCGCGAGCGCGGCGAGATCAACAAGCGCCTGGCCGACCTGTACTGGGAGCTGATCTACCAGAACCTGGTGCAAGGCGACGTCTATCGCTACACCGCGGACCAGGTGGAGCGCCACGCGCGCGCCGCGCTGGAGTTCGATTCCGACCAGGCTGGCTTGTGGTACATGCGTGGCCGCCTGGCCCTGACCCGCGAGGAGCCCGCGCAAGCGCGCGGGTGGCTGCAGCGGGCCGAGGCGCTTGGCTTTGCGCGCGAGCGCACGCTGCCGCTGCTGGCCGAAGCCGCCTATCTGGAGCGCGACTACGCCGCCGTGCGCGCCATCTTGCTGTCATTCGACAGCCCATCGCCGCTGCCACTGGTACGGCCCCTGCTGCGTTACTGGCAATCATGAGCGATACCTCTTTGCCCCGCGCCGACTCGGCCGATGTGGCCCTGCTGCTGGAGGGCACCTTTCCGTATGTGAGCGGCGGGGTGTCGAGCTGGGTCAACCAGATGATCCGGGCGTTTCCGGACGTCCGCTTCGCCATCGTCTTCATCGGCAGCCGCCGCGAGGATTACGGCGACATGGTCTACGCGCTGCCCGACAACGTCGTGCACCTGGAAACGCATTTTCTCTACGATTTCCCGCCGCCTCCGTTGGTGCATGGCAGCGACGGCGACCCCGTCACCTTCGCCGCCTCGGCGCAGTTGCACGAGGCGCTGCGCCAGCCAGGCCGAGAGCAGGAAGCCGGCGAGCTGATCCGCGAGCTGATGCCCGAGCTGACCGATGGCGGCAGCCTGTCGGAAGATGCGTTCCTCTACAGCCGCAACGCGTGGCGGACCATCACCGAGCAGTATCGCCAGTACTGCACGGACCCGTCCTTCACCGACTACTTCTGGACCGTGCGCATCATGCACAAGCCCCTGTGGCAGCTCGCGCGCATTGCCGAAGGGCTGATCCCGGCCAAGGTCTACCACACGGTGTCCACCGGCTATGCCGGCTTCCTCGGCGCCATGCTGCACTACCGCACGGGACGCCCCTTGCTGGTGTCCGAGCACGGCATCTATACCAAGGAACGCAAGATCGACCTGTTCCAGAGCCAGTGGATACGCGACAACCGCAACGTGTTCGAGCGCGACATCTCGCAGATCAGCTATTTCCGCGAGCTGTGGGTGCGCTTCTTTGAGACGCTGGGCCGCGTCTGCTACGACGCCGGCGACACCATCGTCGCGCTCTACGAAGGCAACCGCCTGCGCCAGGTCACGGATGGCGCCCGCGCTGAGCGGACCCGCAATATTCCCAACGGCATCAATCTGCCGCGGCTGGCCGCGCTGCGTGCGCAGCGCGCACCCGGCGTGCCCCCGGTGCTGTGCCTGATCGGCCGCGTGGTGCCGATCAAGGATATCAAGACGTTTATCCGCGCCATGCTGACCGTGGTGCGGCAATATCCCGATGCCCAGGGCTGGATCGCCGGCCCGGAAGACGAAGATCCGGAATACGCGCGCGAATGCCGCAGCCTGGCCGAAAGCCTGGGCCTGGCCGACAAGGTGAAGTTCCTGGGCTTCCAGCGCATTGATGAACTGCTGCCCAAGGTCGGCGTGCTGGTGCTCAGCTCCATCAGCGAGGCGTTGCCGCTGGTAGTGCTGGAAGGCTTTGCCGCCGGCGTGCCATGCGTGACCACCGATGTTGGCTCATGCCGGCAACTGATCTTCGGCCTGCCCGGCGAGGATGCGGCGCTAGGCGCGGCGGGCGACGTGGTGCGCATCGCCGACCCGGCCGCGCTGGCCGGCAAGGCGATCGGCCTGCTGGGCTCGCCCGACGCATGGCATGCCGCGCAGCAGGCCGGCATCCGGCGCGTGGAGCGGTATTACACGCAGGAGATGATGGTGGGCAGCTACCGTGAGCTGTACACGCGCCTGATGGCGCAGCCACGGGTGGAATCGTCCGCCGGCGGATCCCCCGCCAAGGCGGCGCAGGCCGCTGGCTGTCCCATGAAGGGAGGTCGCTGAGATGGCGGGGATTGGATTCGAACTTCGCAAGATGCTGCGGCGGGACAACCTGTCGGGCATGCTCGGCGCGTACGCCTATGCGGGCATCATCAGCTCCGGGCCGTGGGTCCTGTCGATCGTCGGCATCTTGCTGATCGGCGTGCTCAGCCTGCCGTTCGTGGTGCCGGGCAGCCTGGTGACGCAGTTCCAGGTCTCGGTGACCTACCTGATTGCGGTCAGCCTGATCCTGACCGGGCCGATGCAGCTGGCTTTTACCCGCTTTACGTCGGACCGCCTGTTCGAGAAGCGCGATAGCCTGGTGCTGTCGAACTATCACGCGGTGGCCATGCTGGTCACGGTGCTGTCGGGCGCCATCGGCATCGGCTGCGCGCTGTTTGCGTTCCCGGAGCAGTCGGTGCTGTACCGGTTGCTGATGACCGCGGGCTTCGTGGTCATGAGCAACATCTGGATTGCGGTGATTTTCCTCACGGGCATGAAGCAGTACAAGGCCATCGTCTGGACCTTCCTGCTGGGCTATACGCTGACCGTGGTGGCGGCGCTGGCGTTGCGCAGCTATGGCGTGGAGGGCCTGCTGCTGGGGTTTGTCGCCGGCCAGCTGAGCTTGCTGAGCGCCATGGTGGTGCTGATCTACCGCAACTACACCAGCCAGCGGTTCATGTCGTTCGAGGTGTTCCAGCGGCGCTATGCCTACCCGAGCCTGATGCTGATCGGGCTGCTTTACAACCTTGGCATCTGGCTCGACAAGTTCATGTTCTGGTACTCGCCGTCCACGGGGCAGCAAGTCATCGGGCCGCTGCACGCGTCGATCATCTACGACATCCCGGTGTTCCTGGCCTACCTGGCGATCATCCCGGGCATGGCGGTGTTCCTGGTGCGCATCGAGACCGATTTCGTCGAGTATTACGACGCCTTCTACAACGCGGTGCGCGGCGGCAGCTCGCTCGAGCATATCGAGGATATGCGCAACACCATGGTGCAGACGATCCGGCTGGGACTGTACGAGATCGTCAAGGTGCAGGCCATTGCGGCGCTGGTGCTGTTTGTCGTGGGCAGGTTCGTGCTGGCGGCGCTCGGCATCTCAGAGCTCTACCTGCCGCTGCTGTACGTGGACGTGATCGGCGCCAGCCTGCAGGTGGTGCTGCTCGGGGTGCTCAATATCTACTTCTACCTCGACCGCCGGCGGGAAGTGCTGCTGCTCAGCGGCTTGTTTGTGATCCTCAACCTGGCGTTCACCGCCGTGACCCTGCAACTGGGACCGGCCTGGTATGGCTACGGCTTCGCGGTATCATTGCTGATGGTGGTGGCCCTGGCGATCTACCTGCTCGACCGCAAGCTGGACCGCCTCGAGTACGAAACCTACATGCTGCAGTAACGGCGCGCGCGCCGGCTTTCTTGCCGGCGCGCTGCAATACCCTCCCGCGCCGTCCTTGGCGCGGCGACGCCGGATTCTGTACCATTCCCCTTTTGCGTACCTGGCGCCCGGCCTGCCCGGGTATTTCGCGTTGCCTTTGCGGCGGCGCAGGAAGCGCGCGGTGGCATCTGGAAGAGAAGACGTGGCAAGCATGAGGTAAGTATGAGAATCGCTTCGGTGGAAGACGACAAGAGCCAGTCCGAGCTGATCCAGCAGATCCTGGTCTCGGCCGGCCATGAGTGCGAGTGCTTCGCCAGTGGCAGCACGTTCCTGCGGGCCCTGCGCGAGCAAGCGTTCGACCTGCTGGTGGTGGACTGGCAACTGCCCGATACCAGCGGCCTTGAGGTGGTGACCTGGGTGCGCCAGAACTCCGGGCGCAATCCCCCCATCCTGTTCCTGACCAGCCGCTCGCAGGAAGAGGACATCGTCGTCGGGCTGGGCGCGGGCGCCGACGACTACATGATCAAGCCGATCCGCCGCGCCGAGCTGGTGGCGCGCGTATCCGCGTTGCTGCGCCGCACGTATCCGCAGGCGCAGCAGGACAGCGCGCTGATCCGGGTGGGCAACTACGCTGTCGATCCGCAGGCGCGCACCGTGACCTGTGGCGGGAGCCGGGTGGACGTGTCGCCGCGCGAGTTCGACCTGGCGTTGTTCCTGTTCCGCAACCTGGGGCGCCTGGTGTCGCGCGAGGTGGTCGAGCAAGCCGTGTGGGGCCGCGCGATCGGTGTCGGCTCGCGCACGCTCGATACCCATATCTCGCGGCTGCGGATCAAGCTGGCATTGCGGCCCGAGAACGGTGTGCGCCTGACTTCCGTGTATGCCCACGGTTACCGCTTCGAAGCCGCGGGCGACGGGGATAACCAGGGCCTGCAGGATTCACAGCATTCGCAGGATCAACAGGGTATGCAGGACAAGCAGGAAGACTGAGTTTATGAAGCGGTTCGATATGGCAGCAGGCAGGAATGCAGGCATGGCAGGGCACTCGCGCGCGGCATGCACGATGGGCGCGCTCGGCATGGCCGGATTGGTTGGCGTGCTTGGTGCCGTATGGTCCGCCAGCGCCGCGGCGCAGGCTGCAGGCGCCGAGGGCGCCAACTTTATCTACCAGGTGCGTCCGGGCGACACGCTGATTGGCGTGGCGGACCGCTTCATGGTCAACCCCGCCGGCTGGCGCGAACTGCAGGCATTGAACAAGGTGGCCGATCCTTACCGGCTGCCGCCCGGCATGCGCCTGCGCATCCCGCTGGCGCGCATCCCGGTGACCGACGGCACCGCCCGCGTGGTCTTCGTAACGGGCCCGGCGAGCGCCGATGGCCGCACGTTGCAGGCTGGCATGGCGTTGCGCGAAGGCGCCCGCATCGAGACCGGCGCCGGCGGCACCGTCACCATGGAACTGGGTGACGGCTCACGCGTGACGTTGCCGCCGGCGACAGCCGTGGAAGTCAAGCGGCTGCGCGCGTTCGCCCGCACGGGCCTGACCGACGCCGTGATCGGTATCGGCCAGGGCGAGGTGGAGTCCCGCGTGGCGCCGCGCGGCACCGGCGTGGGGCGGTTCGAGATCCGTACCCCGTCGCTGGTGACCGGCGTGCGCGGCACGCGCTTTCGCGTGGGCACTGAGGACGGCGCCAGCCAGAGCGCCGTGCTCGAAGGCCAGGTGCAGGCCCGCGCGCGCGGCGGCCAGCAAGCGGTAGTGAATGCCGGCTACGGCGTCAGCGCATCGGCCGCGGGCACCCTGGCGCGGCCCGCCGCACTGCTGCCGGCGCCGGCGCTGATGCCGCTGCCCCAGCCGCTGCTGGCAAGCCATGCCACCGTGCGCTGGGGGCCGGTTGCGCGCGCCGCCAGCTACCGCGTGGTGGTCTCGCGCGATGCCGCCCAGACGGAGTTGCTGTCCTCCCAGGCCGTGGAGGGCACGCAGGCTGCGCTCCAGGACCTGCCCGAGGGTGAGCTCTACGTGGGCGTGAGCGCGCTCGATGCCCGGCACCTTGGCGGCGCGGGCGCGGTGATGCCGTTCGTGGTGCGCCTGAATCCGCCCGCGCCTTTTACGCTGGCGCCCGAGCGCGATGGCGCCGCCTACGGCGAGACGCCGATGTTTACCTGGGCCGAAGTCGCCGACGCGGCGCAATATGAATTCGAAGTGGCGGCCAATGCGGACTTCACGCAAGGCCTCCTGCAGGCGCGCGGCACGGTGCCTTCGGCCAGCCAGGCGCTTGCGCCCGGGCGCTGGTGGTGGCGTGTGCGCTCGGTCGATGCAGGCGGGCAGCCTGGCCCCTGGAGCGAGCCGGTGGAGTTCGCGCTGGAGCCGTCGCCGCCGCAGCCGCGCCTGGAAGACGATGGCGGCGACGCCTTGCGGCTCGCATGGCCGGCCGCCGGCGGAGCCAGCGCTAATGGCGCGGCGCAAGCCTACCGCGTGCAGATGGCATCCGACGCCCCCTTTACGCAGATCGTCGCCGACGTCAGCACCGAGACCAATGCGGCCCGCCTGCCGCGGCCCGGCAGCGGCACGTATTTTGTGCGGGTGGCTCGCCAGGATCCGGGCCGCGCGCCGCATTTCTCAGCGCCCCAGCGTATCGAGGTGGTGCAGTACGTGCGCGATTCGCAGGGCCAGCCCGTGAGCGCCGGCTCACGCTGGCTCAATCGTGCCAACTAGCCTGGCGCAACTCGCCGCGCGCGCACTGGGCCGGGTGCCCGCACGCATGATGGCCGGCTACCAGCGCCGCACGCTGGTTGAATGGAGCCTGTTGACGGCCGCCGTGCTGGCGCTGGTGGCGGCGTGCGCCGTGCTGGGTTGGAGCGAACGCGCCGACAAGGCGGTCTACGACCTGTCGGTCGCGGCCCAGCATCACGCGCCCGGCGACGAGATCGTGATCGTCGCCATCGACGACCCCAGCATCTCCGCCATTGGCCGCTGGCCCTGGCGCCGCTGGGTGCTGGCCGACCTGATCGACCGCATTGCCGCCGACGCGCCTCGCGTGATCGGGGTCGACGTGATTCTCTCCGAGCCGGACGCCTTGCATCCCGAGGACGACCGCGCGCTGGCAGGCAGCATGGCGCGCGCCGGCAACGTCGTGCTGCCCGCGCTGGCCGAAGCGGGGCGTGACGGCTTGCTGGTGCGCTATCCGCTGACGGGCCTGGGCAGCGAGGTGGGGCACATCAATATCGCGGTGGATCTCGACGGCATTGCCCGCCAGGTGTTCCTGCAGGAAGGGCTGCCGGGCCGCCAGCTCAATCATTTCTCGGCCGCGATGGTCGGCTTCGGCAAGCCGCCGCGGCCGGTGCCCGCCTACCGTCACGACGGCCCCGAGGATGACCGCGGCGCCGATGGCTGGACCCGGGACTACCGGCTGCGCATTCCGTTTGCCGGGCCGCCGGGGACGTTCCGGCAGGTCTCGGTACTCGATGTGCTGGGTGGAACGTTGCCGCGCGACTTCTTCCGCGGCAAGTCCGTGCTGGTAGGCGCCACGGCGAGCGGGCTGGGCGACGTGTTCCCCACGCCGGTATCGCGCAACGGCCACGGCATGAGCGGCGTGGAAATCATCGCCAACGCCATGCAGACGCTGCAGCGCGACACGGCCATCGTCACCCTGCCGGCGCCCTGGTTCTGGCTGTGCACGTTGTTGCCAGTGTTGCTGGCGAGCCTGGCCTCGCTGACGCTGACGCCGCGCAACGCGCTGCTGGTCACGGTAGTGCTGCTGGCCGGCACGCTGGCCGCCAGCCTGCTGCTGGTCGTATTAGGCCACTTCTGGTTCGCGCCGGCCAGCGCCGTGCTGGGTTGCAGCCTGCTCTACCCGCTGTGGAGCTGGCGGCGCCAGGAAGCGGCGCTGCAGTTCCTCACCGACGAGCTTGCACAGCTCGAGCAAGAGCCTGGCCTGCTGGCCATGCCCGCCGGCGAGGGCGAGGTGGGCAGCAAATCGGGCAGCAAATCGGGCCGCAACCTCGATACCCGCATGCGTGCGGTCTACCGCATGACCACGCGTCTGCGGGACATGCGGCAATTCCTGGCGGACGGGCTCGAAGGCCTGCCCGAAGCCACCGTGATCTGCGATCGCGGTGGCCGCGTGCTGCTTGCCAACCGGCGTGGCCTGCTGCTGGCGCCGCGCACGCTCGGGCCGCTGGGCGACATGAACGCACCGCGCCCCGGCATTCGCGAACTGATCAACGAGGTATTCGTCCAGCCCAAGGCCGGGCTGGACTACTGGGACCAGTTGCGCAGCGTCTATGTCGAGGCCGACGCCGCGCACCCGGTGCAGGCGCCGCCCGGGGTGGAGCTGGAAGCGCGCGACGAACACCCGATGCTGCTGCGCGGCGCGCCGCTGCGCAGCGACACCGGCGGTGTCGCCGGCCTGATCGTCAGCGTCATCGATATCACCCAGGTGCGCATGGCCGAGCGGCGCCGCGAGGAGTCCCTGCGCTTCATCTCGCACGACATGCGGTCCCCGCAGTCCTCCATCCTTGCCCTGATCGACCTGCAGAACGAGCCTGGCCGGGCGCTGCCCGAGGCAACCCTGCTGGCCCGCATCGGCGAGCACGCCAACCGCACGCTGGAACTCGCGGACGACTTTATCCGGCTGGCCCGTGCGGAAGCGACGCACCTCAACTTCATCGAGGTCGACCTGGCCGGCGTGGTGCTGGACGCCACCGACGAGCTATGGGCGCTGGCCAGCGCCGCACGGATCGAACTGAAGGTGGAAGTCGACGTGGAAGAGGAGCAGTCGCAGCTGCTGGCCGAGCCGGTGCTGCTGGTGCGGGCGATTGCCAACCTGGTGAGCAATGCCATCAAGTTCAGTCCGCCCCAAACGACCGTGACGGTACGCCTGTATCGCGTGCCGCAGGGGCTGGCGATCGATGTGGCGGACCAGGGCCGGGGCATCGCCGAGCAAGACCAGGGCCGCCTGTTCCAGCCCTTCGCGCGGCTGCGCGACACCGAGCAGGATGCGCCCGCCGGCAGCGGGTTGGGGCTGGTGTTCGTCAAGACCGTGGTGGAGCGTCACGGCGGAGAGATCAAGCTGACCAGCGCCGCGGGTGCCGGCGCCACCTTCACGATCTTCCTGCCCTGCTGATCCGCTCGCGGGCGCTCAGCGCGATGCGCGCGTGACCGCTGGTAGCCCAGCCTGGCCTGCGGTGGTGACGGTGGCCGTGGCGCGGCTGTCCATCTGGCGGATCTTGCGCGCCGCGCGCTGCTCGTTGCCGTCCTGCAGCGTCACGCACAGCACGGTGACGAGCGCGAACGCCACCATGCAAAGCGCAACGTAGCCCAGCAACCTGTACCGTTCGGATCGCGATCCCATATCTCAGCCTGCCATGAATAGCGCAGCATTCTATGGCGAGGCCGCGTCGGCTACTGTCAACAAATGCAAGGACGCTCACCCAGGCGCCGCCGGACCTGCTGCGCCGCGCATCGACGCTTGCCTGGCCTGGCGATACAATCATCGCGCAGTGCCTGCACAAGAGCCCTGGCGCGCCGGGCCACGCCCACCCGCCGCCGATGGTGTCAATCGCCCCAACAGGCCGCCACCGATGCACAGAAACACCGAGTCCCTCGACACAGGCGCCAGCGGGCGCCCGGTACGCCACCTGGTTGCCACCGAGGCCGCCATGGCGGCAGCGGGCCTGGACGGCTGGCAGCAGCGCTACCAGCAACTCACGCCCGGGCATTTTCTTGCGCAAGTGCAGCAGGCTACCTATGGCGACGTCCACGTCTTCCGTGAACGCACCAACCAGGCGTTGCTGGAGGAGGGCGAAGCACGGCGCGGCTATCTTTCCATCGCCTTGCCCCACCGCGAGTGTGCCGATGGCTGGTTCTCCGGCTACCGGATGAGCGGCGACACCGTGCTGCGCGCCGGCAACGGCCAGCCGCTGGCCATGCGCACCCCGCCATCGCTGGACCTGCTCGGCGTGACGTTGCCGCTGCCCGCGCTGCAACGCGTGATGGAGCGCGAGGGGGTTCCGGAGCTGATCGCGCGCTTGCAGCCGGCCACGGAGGTGCGGCGCGCCGCGTCCGAGGATTTCCGGGCGGCGATGCTGGCGGTGCTGGCTGCGTCAGCCATGCAGAGCGAAGTATTCAACCAGCGCTTTGTCGAGAGCGCCATGCGCGATGCGTTGCTGATGGCGGTGGTGTCCACCCTGACGCATGACATCGGGGATGTCCTGCTGCCTACGCCGCCTGCGCGGCGGCGGCTGGTCGCACAGGCGTATGAGATGGTGCGCGCTGCGCCCGAGGCGCCCTGGAGTGTTCTGGTTCTGTGTGAACGGCTTGGGGTTTCAAGGCGCACGCTGCAATACAGCTTCAATGAAGTCACCGGGTTGGCGCCGCTGGAGTTTGTTCGGGCTTTGCGGATGAATGGGGTGAGGCAGGCGTTGGGTGGACGGCAGGCGCAGGAGCCGGTGGGCGTGGTGGCGGCACGGTGGGGGTTTAATCATCTGCCGCGGTTCGCTGCGCAGTATCGGGCGTTTTTTGGGGAGTTGCCATCGGCGACCGCGGGCGGGGGGAGGTGAGTCGTTGATCGGGTTGAGGGAACCGTAACAGGAACCGGAACCGGAACCGGGCTGGGCTGGAACCGCACGATGCCATCGGCCGTGGTGCGATTGCCTCTGACGGCTGTCATGCTCGTGGCCAGGATTCCATGACAGGCCGCCATGGCTCGCTCGATTGCTCGCTCGATCACTCACTCACGGTCACGCTCGGCTTTCAGCAGCTTGAGGCGCGTCTGCCCATCGGGCGTGAAGTGGGTGCCGAATCGCACCAGCCCGGCCTGATGCAGCTGACAGCTCATGGTAAAGCTGAGCAACATGCCCGGTTCGGTTTCTTCGATCGCGATGTCGATGGATTTCAGCCTCGGCTCATAGCGCAGCAGCGTCGTTTCTATTTCGCGCTTGAGCGTGTGCGCCGACGCGGGCAGATGCCGGTAGATCCTGGACAGGTCGCCAAGCCCATAATCCGGCAGATGCGCCAGGCTGCCGCGACGGCTGTTGAGGATGCGCTGGATATTGTCCCGCACGGACAGGAACGTCTGCGTCTGCGCATCGAAATCGTGTACGGCCACGCCATTCGCAAAGAATCCCGTCACCGCTTCAAAGAGGCCCGGCCCGCCCCGTGTCACGCGCCGGCCCCGGTTGCCGTTGCCGGCTCCTCGAACTCCAGGCCGATACCATCGCCCTCGGAGAATGACAGGTGAATCGATGCCGGTGCCTGCTGGCCTGACATGCGCACCAGCAGCTCACGCGACAGTACCGGCAGGATCTGCTGATCGAGCAGCGTGTCGATATTGCGGGCGCCTGAGTCGGGCAGCAGGCAGGCTCGCACCAGTTCGTCCACCAGCGTGTCGCCGCACCGCAGCGGCACGCCAAAGCGGCGCGCGATGCGCTCAGCCACCTTGCCGAGCTTCATCCGCACGATCATTGCCATGGCGTGGGCCGACAGCGGGCGGTAGACAATGGTCTGGAAGCGTGCCAGCAGTGCCGGCTGGAAGTGGTCGATCAGCATCGGGCGGATCGCCTCCATCAGCGTGCCGGTGGCGAGCTCGGCGCCAGCTGTGACGGCGGCGTCCGTGGCCGCCAGAATCTGCTCGCTGCCGAGATTCGAGGTCATCAGGATGACGGTATTGCGGAAGTCGATCACCCGGCCTTCGCCGTCGCGCATGAAACCGCGATCGAAGACCTGGTAGAACAAGTTCAGTACGTCGCGGTGCGCCTTCTCGACCTCGTCAAGCAGGATGACGCTGTAGGGCCGCTGACGGACCGCTTCGGTCAGGACGCCACCTTCCCCGTAGCCGACATACCCCGGCGGCGAACCCTTCAGCTGCGAGACGGTGTGGGCTTCCTGGTATTCGGACAGGTTGATGGTGACAAGCGAACGCTCGCCGCCGAACATCAGGTCGGCCAACGCGCGTGCCGTTTCGGTCTTGCCCACGCCCGAAGGCCCCACCAGCAGGAACACGCCCAGCGGCGCCTCCTCGGATTTGAGTCCCGCCTTGGCGGCCCGCAAGCTCTTGCTGAGCGCGGCCAGCGCCTCGTCCTGGCCGACCACGATATGCCCCAAACGCGCCTCCAGCGCCAGCAACGTGGCCAGCTCGCTGGACAGCAGGCTGTCGACCGGAACCCCTGTCCAGTCGGCAATCACCTGTGCAATGGCAGTCTCGTCCACTTCCGCGTGGATCAGCGCGGCCTGGCCGTGCCTGGTCAGCATCTCGTGGGCGGCCTGGATCGATGGCGTCAGATCCCGCCGTGCCGACTCGTCGGCGGCGGCTTGCCATTGCGCACGCAACGCGATCAATGTCTCGGCAGCCCCCTTCTGTTCGGCAAAGGCGCGTTCAAACTGTTCGAGCTCAATGGCGAGCGCAGCCAGCCGGGCATCGATGGCCGCCAGTCGTTTGCCGACATCCGCGCCGATGGCCCCCTGGTCGTGCAGCAGGGCAGTCCGCTCGACCTCCAGTGCCGCGCGTTGCGCCTCGCGCGAGGAGATGGCGACCGGCGTGGCCTCCAGGCTCATGCGCACGCGGGCAGCGGCGGTGTCGAGCAGATCGACGGCCTTGTCCGGCAACTGGCGTCCGCTCAGATAGCGGCGCGACAGCCGCACGGCGGCAGCGATGGCCGCATCGGTGATGTGTACGCCGTGGTGCTGTGCATACCGCTCCTTCAGGCCGCGCAGCATCAGGCAGGCGCCGTCGTCGTCGGGCTCGTCGACCTTCACCATCTGGAAGCGCCGCTCCAGCGCGGCGTCGCGTTCGAAGTACTGCTTGTATTCGGACCACGTCGTCGCCGCGATCGTGCGCAGTTCGCCGCGCGCCAGGGCGGGCTTGAGCAGGTTGGCGGCATCGGCGCCGCCCGCGGTGTTGCCCGCACCGATCAGCGTGTGGGCCTCATCAATGAAAAGCAGCACCGGCGTTGGCGATTGCTGCACGGCCTCGATCACGTTCCTGAGGCGCTGTTCGAATTCGCCCTTGACGCCGGCGCCGGCCTGCAGAAGGCCCAGGTCCAGCGTCAGCACGCTGACGTTCTGTATGACCGCCGGGACATTCCCTTGCGCGATGTTGAGCGCAAGGCCTTCGACCAGCGCCGTCTTGCCCACGCCAGGCTCGCCAACCAGGATCGGGTTGTTCTTGCGCCGCCGCGCCAGGATGTCGACCATCTGGCGAATCTCGGCGTCGCGGCCAAAGACGGGATCGATCTTGCCGTCGCGGGCCTTCTGGGTAACGTCGGTCGTGAAGCGGGCCAGCGCCGATGCATCGGCCTGACCGGGCATCGACCGGGTCGGGGCGGGCGCGGCGGGAGTGACTGGCACTGACGACAGCGGGGCGCAATCCGGCCTGGCCGGCTCGCCGGCGCCGCGAGCGGCTGCCTCGGTCGAGATCTTGTCGAGTTCGTGCATCAACCGCTCGATCTGGACGGCGGAGACGCTCAACAGCGGCCAGGCGCCGGGCGCCCGCAGCAGGTGTGGCGTTTCGGCCAGCGCGGCCAGCAGGTGAGCGGAGCGGATTGACGTGGATTCTCCCGGCGTCGCGGCTTCCAGCGATGCGCGCATCCATGCGGCCTCCAGCCACTGTCCGAGGCGTTGCGACAGGCCAGGCTTGCCCCGCAGGTCATGCGGCAGGCGGTCGATGGCGGCGAGCAGCCCGTTCCAGATGCCGTCCACATCGAGTTCATAGCGCCGCAGGATTGCCAGCAGATCGCCGTCGCCCAGCTCCAGCAGCTTGATCAGCCAGTGTTCGACCTCGATGTCCCGGTGGGCGCGTGTTTCGCAGAGGCTGGCGGCGTCGGCCAGGGCACGGGCGCAATGGTCGTTGAGACGACGCAGGAACGCAGAGAGGTCGCGGGCGGTCATGGAGGAGAAGGGGGACGCGGGGTGAAGGGAGGAGTGCGCGGTCCCTGTCCCGGGTCCGCGCGAGATGGCAGGCCGGCGCGGACGCCGGCCGGGGCGCGTGTTACGAGCGCTCGTTCCAGCTGTCGGCGTGGATGATGTTGCCGTCCTTGTACGACCAGGTAATCTTTTCGTAGCGCAACTCGATGTCTTCGAGGTGGTTGTGCTTCTCGAAGGCCGGGTTCTTGATATCCAGCATCTTCGGCGTGACGCCGACCACCTTCACGTTCTCGAGTTTGGTGTTGAAGTACTCCTTTTCCTTGCCGGCGTCGTCGATCTTGTACCACTTGATCTCGACCGACTTCAGGGTCTGGCCGCTGGTAACCGCCTTGTACAGGTACGGTGTCGACGCATCGGTTTCCTTGGTAAACACCACCGGCTTGTGCACGCGCGTGCCAGTCAGCTTGCCGGTATTGGAATCCGTCGGAATGCTGACGGCGTGATCGAAGGCGACCACCTCCACGCTGCCTTCGCGGCCATTGACCGTGACCGAGCCCTTGATATCGGCGCCGCCATCGTCCTTGATCCACATGTATGCGGGAATTGCCATTTCTTCTTTCTCCTTCTACTGGAATGAACAGGCCGGATGGCCCAAAGTTGTCCGGTTGTCACGGTCACCGTCGCGACAATCGGGGACGAGCGTGATCTCGACACGTCGGTTGGCGGCACGCCCCGCGTCGGTATCGTTGGCGGCCTTGGGACGGGTATCGCCATAGCCTTGAATCGCAAACCGGGTCGGCGGCAAGCCGGCCGCATCGGCCAGCCAGTCACGCACTGACGCCGCGCGGGCCTCGGAGAGCTTGAGGTTGCTGCGAGGATTGCCGGCGGCGTCGGTGTGCCCGGCCACCAGCACGCGCTTGTGCGGGTGGGCCTTGATCATCTCCAGCGCGCCGATCAGCACGCGATTCGAGCCGGGATTGAGCACCGCGCTGCCGCTCTTGAAGAGCGACAGGCTGTCCAGTTCGATGGTTGACGGCGGCGGCGGCGGCGGTTGATACGCGGCGATCAGGGCATGGAGCGACGTCAGCAAGCCGGCGCCGCGATAGAAACCCAGGCCAAGGCGCAGTGGCACGCCGACGCGCGCGTATCGAGCGAGTTCGTCGCGATCGCGCTTGATGGCCTGCAGCGCATCGACACGGGCGGCGTCATGCTCCGGTCCAATGGCGCGATAGCGCGCCATATCGTCCGCGACGCGCGCGACCAGCGCGCGGTTCTGCCAGGCGGAAGCCGCCGCGGCGGCGCAGAAGGCCAGCGCGAGCCAGGCAAAGGCGTGGGCAATGGCGCGTGGAAGCGCTCGCCGCACGGGCTGCAGGGCGATGCCCCGGATCAGGGCATCCGGCAGCGGGTAGCGCGCACGGTGGCCGGCCTTGGCGGTGCGGGTAAGCGCGGTCGCCTGCTCGATGAAGCGGGCATACAAGGAATCCACGGCGGGGACGCCCTCGGTGGCGGTCACGCCGAATGCCGCCACGTGCACCCGACGGCTGCCGCGTTGGTTATCGAGCAGCGCAGGGAGCAAGGCGCCGCAGGCCCAGCGCGCCAGGGCATCGAGCCGCGCGGCGCGGTGCATGCGGGCCTCGCGATCCGCTGGCAGCGCGGCCCGCCCGTACTGCAGGACGAGCGCGGCAATCTGGGCCGGCAGCGTATCGCCTTGCAGTATCTCGGTGCCGGAGACGCCAAACCACGGACCATCTTCCGGGGCGCTGTCGCCTCGGGTGGCTTCTTCCGCGTACACGGCGACGCAGACCGGCAGGCCGTAGCCAACCCCACGGCTGGCCTCGCCAATGGCCGAGCGCCAACGCCGAAGCCCGGCGTTCAGCGCGGCCGCGTCGCGGGCCTGGTCGGCGCCAATCAGGTAGGCGATGGCATCCGGTCCCTGCCCCGCGCGCCAGCGCTTGAGCGCGTCAGCCACGTGTGCCAGCCGGGCCGGGTCGTCCACGCGGACCCAAATTGCAGCGTCCGTGATTCGGACCAGATCCTCGCCGAATGCCAGCGGCGGGGCGCCCGAGGCGTCCCCGATGGCCAACACCAGCGGCGTATTGCGCCGGATACCATGGAGCAGTCCATGCAGCGATGCATCGATGGCTTGCAGTACCGGTTGCGAAGCGCTCTGCCGTGCACGCACCCGCCGCGTGGCAACGATGATCGCGAGCAGCGCCAGCCCGATCGTGAAGGCCGCGAGCAGCAGGTTCCATGTCGCCGGCCATGGCGAGCTGAGCGCCAGCCAAGCCAGCGCGAGCGCTGCGATCCAGCCGATGAGTGTGCGGTAGGGGTAGCCGGTCACGAATACCCTTTTCAGCCGGCGAGCGGCACGATCGCTGCGGCTAGCCACCGGTCCAGCGCGCGGTAGACGAGGCCCGCGCCGACGCAGGAGATCGTGATCCAGGCGAGCGGCGACAGATGAGCGCACCATCGATGCGCTTTGCCGTCCGTCACCAGCACCGGGCCGTCCGGCTTGCGCCATCCGGCACGATCCATCCGTTCATCGATGGCCTGCATCAGCGCGAGGCGTTCGCGGGCGCCATTCAGCGCAAACCTGCCCTGGAAGCCCAGACCCAATGTCGCGTAGAAGACGATGAGCAGCGGCAGCACCGGCTTGGCCTCGCCCAGGCGCCGCTCGATGCGAGCGATCAGCGCTTGCCCGGCATCGTGGCTGCGGAACTCCCGCACCTGCAGGGGCTCGCGTTCCCACGCGCCGCGATCGTCGTCGGGCAGCCTGCACAGCGCGACTTCGTCCAGCAAAGCGCATTGGGCATAGACGGCGTCCTCGACGACGTCGGCCGGCAGGCCGGCAGCCGAGAGCTCCTCACGCAGGCGAGACACCTGCCCGAGGCACAATGACTGGAAGGCTTTGAAGCCCATGGGTTTCGTATCGTCTGTGAGTTCAGTGACGGTCAGGGCCGTATCGCGCAAGGCGAGCGGCAGCATCGAGGTGGAGAAGGTTGTCATGCCGGCAGTACTGCGAAGAGTTCAAGTGATACGTCCGGCAGCGAACCGGGAACGTAGAACTGACAGGCTCGCGCCGCCAGCATGCGCTTGAATGCGGGGTGCGCGCTGTCGAGCGCGAAATACTGGTTCTCGATGCGCACGGGGATAGCCGCGGGCAGGCGCGACATCGGCCGCAGCGGGACGCCGGGCAGCGCGGAATTGACGATCTGCTCGACTTCGTCCGGCGCACCTGCCTTACACAGACGCGGCAACTGTTCGAGCAGCGCGTGGGCGGGGACGCCCGCCCGGACGGACAGGTAGTACTCGGCGCCTTCGACCAGGCGCTCGTCGAGGATCTTGCCGACCCACACGGTGGGCCGCAAGCGCTCCAGCGTAACCGGGACCACCCGTGACGGGATCACCGTGTCGAGGAGGGTACGAATCAGCGACTCCAGTTCCGCGAACACGGGTTCCGGCGCGAGGTGGTCGTAAGGCGGGATGGCGCGCAGGGTCTCCGTGGTGGAAAACGTCAGCAGCGACCCGGCCAGACGCGCGAGGATGCCATAGAGCCGCTCCGGGTGCTGCTGCGGCTCGGCGCACAGGCGAGCCAGCTCCGGCCAGGTACTGTTGACGCTGTGCAGCAGCCAGAACAACGCCACATCGGCAACCGCGAAATCCGCAATCTGGTCGGACCGCTCGCGACGGCGCACGGACAGGCTCGCGCTTTTGGCGCTCAGAATCTCGGAGAGCCGCTTCATGCGCTCGGTGAGCCGCTCGCTTGCCGACAGGAAGAGGCAGGGCGGCACAAAGGCCGGATCGTGCTCGAAGCGCCCCTGGGGCGTGCGCACCAGCTGAGCGACCGGGCAGGTCACATAATCCACGTGCGATTCGAAATCGAACAGCAGCGCCACCGCGTGCCGCTCAACGCTGATCTCTTCCTTGCCTGCCCCATGCAGGTCGGCGACTTCCAGATACTCGCGCGCGAATCGGCGCGGCCGGTCGGGCCGCTCTCCAGCCTCGACGCAGTTGCCGCCTTGCGCGTCCATCAGCGGCAGGCCGATCTGCACGACCACGGTGTCGATGTGCGCCGGCACGTCGCGCAGGTCGCGTGTGGCGGGTGTGCGGTCCGCCGTCTCGGTGTCGATCACCGTGCCGTCCGGCAGGCGCAGGGCCAGGGAACTCACCACCAGACGATGAATGGACAAAGCCTGCAGGTCAAAGGCGACGCGAACAGTACCCCATGGATCGGGGCTGGCAAGGCGCGCGACGCACTCGTCGGCATACCGGTCCCACAGTGCCTGTTGCTGGAAATGCTGCGGGGTCATGAAAATGCCCTGCGTCCACAGCGGTCTGGTTATCTTCATCGTGATCGGCCGTTGCGCGGAAAGGCCCTTTCCGCATGGGAGCGCCACACGGTGGCTGTCGAGCCAGCGTGCAGCGGCGCTACGTCATGGCAGCGCTAATCGAGACTGATCGTGGCCGATCAGTTCTTCGCTTTCGGCATCTGCGACACGAGCGACAGGTTGATGTCCATGCCTTCAATCTGGAAGTGCGGCACGATGAACAGCTTGATGCGGAAGAAGCCCGGGTTGTCCTCGATATCCTCGACAATCACCTTGGCCTCCCGCAGCGGATGGGAAGCCTGCAACTCATCGCCCGGATCGGTCATCTCGGTCACGAGCGTCTTGACCCAGGTGTTCAGCTCCAGCTCCAGCAGGCGGCGATCCTTGGTGGTGCCGATGTTCTCGCGCTGAATCAGCTTCAGGTAGTGGGCAATCCGCGAGAGCAGGAAGATGTACGGCAGGCGCGCATTGACGCGGCTGTTGGCCGTGGCTTCCTTGGTGTCGTAGAGCGCCGGCTTCTGGGCCGAATGGGCGGAGAAGAAGCACGCGAAGTCATGGTTCTTGTAGTAGGACAGCGGGATGAAACCCAGATTGGCGAACTCGAACTCGCGCGTTTCCGGGATCAGCACCTCGGTCGGGATCTTGGCCTGGTTGCCCGTGCCCAGGTCATAAAGGTGGATCGGCAGGTCCTCGACCAGGCCGCCGGCCTGCGGGCCGCGAATCTGTACGCACCAGCCGTTCTTGATGAAGCTCTGCACCATGTTCGCGGCGAACGCGAACGAAGCATTGGCCCACAGATAGCGGGTGTGATCCGGGCCCTTGACCGCCTCGGTGTAATTGAAGGCGCGCACCGGCACGGTCTCCGGCCCATAGGGCAGCCGCGCCAGGAAATTCGGCAGCGTCAGGCCGATATAGCGGGCATCGTCCGACTCGCGGAAGCTCTTCCACTTCAGGTACTCGGCGCGATCGAAGTAGTTGCCGATGTCGCGGATGCTGGCCACCTCTTCCATCGACTCCTTGCCGAAGAAGGCCGGCGAGACGGAGCCGATGAACGGCATATGCGCCGCGGCGGAGACCTTGGAGATATTGCGCAGCAGGGCGATATCCTGCGGGCCGCGGCCGAACGCGTAGTTGGAGATGATCGAGCCGATCGGCTCGCCCCCCGGCGTGTCGTATTCCTGGATGTAGGTGTGCAGGTACAGGCCGCTCTGGATGATCTCGGGGGTATCCTCGAAATCCTGGCGCAACGCGTCTTTCGAGGCGTCCAGCACCTCGATCCTGACGTTCTTGCGGAAGTCGGTACGATCGACAAGGAACTTGAGCCCGCGCCAGGCCGATTCGATCTGCTGGAACGTCTCGTTATGCATGATCGCGTCCAGCTGTCGGCTGATCTGCTGGTCAAGGTGCTCGATATGGAAATCAAGCAAGCTCTTGTCGAGACGGTCCACCTGCTGCGACGAGTCCTGGATCATCTTCAGGAACACGTTCATCGCCTGGGCGACGCGTTCATCCAGCGACGATTCGGCGAGCGCGTCGGCGCTCCGGAAAGACTCCACCGGGCGCGTGGCCTTGACCGGTGTCAGGTTGATTTTCTCGCACAGGGACTCGTAGACGCTCTTGCCGGGTGCATCCAGGACCGCGGTGTCCGCTTCGCTATTGGCGCGTGCGGCGATTTCATGCTTTGCCATGGGATTCATTCCTCAAGGAAGACGTTTATTGGGCGGACGATGAAGCCGGCGCGCCTTCGCCGATCTTCTGCAGATCGGCGCGCAGGCGCTCGGACAAGGCCGGGTCCTTGAGGATCTTTTCCAGTTCGCGGCGGAACATCGCGTTGTCGAGCAGGTTCGACTTCAGGTCGCGCAGCAGATTGCGGGCCGCCATCAGCGCGCGCAACTCGGGCACCTTCCCGGCGACGACTTCCGGCTTGAAGTCGTCCATCGAGCGGAAGTCCAGGTCAACCGGCAGCTCGGTGCCGTCGCCGACCAGGGTGTTCTCGACGGCGATCCTAGCCTTCGGGTTGAAGTCGGCGAGGACCGAATTGAAGTTGTTCTTGTTGATGGACACCTTCTCACGCTCGGCGAGCGCCCGCGTGTCCTGACCGTTGCTGTAGTCGCCCATCACCAGCAGCTTGAGCGGCAGTTCGACCTTCTTCTGCGCGCCACCGGTGTGCAGGTCGAGCTTGATATTGACCCGTGCCTTAGGCACTTCGTTCTGGAAACTCTCAGCCATCGTTTGTTCCTTTCTTGTCTCTGATTTGAACGCTCTTCAGTTCTTGCGGCAACGATCAGTAAGGCAGCCAGTCGGCATTAGTAGCATGGAGCCCTATGCGAGATAAATAGGACAAGTACGAATTTTCTCAAAAAGTGGCATTTTTTTAGAAATCGTAAAAATAACATTTATGGCGATGTGAGATCCGTTTAGAGTCCTGCGTCAGGGTCGATCAAGCTGACAACGGAGAAGACATGGGCGCTATCGACGAATTCGATGCATACGATGCCTACGGCGCAAGGATACCCAGGCACCAGGCCTACCATCTGGACGTCCCTCGCGCGGCCAGCGCGGCGGAACTGTCGATGGTGTCGTTCGAAGCGGTCGAGCGCTTGGGAGAGCTCTACACCGTCACCATCCGGCTAACCCACCCGCTGGAACTCGACCGGGCCGAATACCTCAACCGGGATGCCACCTTCGTGATTGACCCCGGCGACGGCAGCGAACCGCGCCGATTCGCGGGGTGGATCTCGGCGTTCTCGCGCACGAAGCGCACGCGCGATTTCTTCGCCTACGAGATCGTGCTCCGGCCACTGGCCGCGCGGCTCGAGCTCGTGCGGACCACGCGCATCTACCAGAACAAGACAGCCCCCGAGATCATCGAGGCTATCCTGCGCCGGCACGATCTCCGGGGCCACCAGTTTCGCCTCAAGCTGCGCCGCAAATACACCCAGCACAAGTTCCGCTTCCAGTACCAGCTATCCGACTGGGAATATGTCCAGTTGCTGATGCGCCAGGAAGGGCTGTATTGCTACTTCGTCCCGGGAAAGTTCGGCGAGATGATCGTCTTCGGCGACGACATCGACCACTACGTCTACCAGCCAGAGCTGCGCGTGCCCTATCGCGAGACCGCCGGGCTGGAAGCCGGCATCGAGGCGGTATCCGACATCCAGGTGCACGCCAGGACCGTGCCCGAATCGGTCCTGGTCGCCGACTACAACCCGGATCAGGCGTGGGAACCCATCAAGGGCGAGGCCAACGTCGCGCGCAAGGACAAGACAACCTACGGCCAGCAGTATATCTACGGCACGCATCATCTGGACACGGCCGAGGCGAAGTGGGAGGCGCAGCTGCGCCACGAGGCCCTGCTGGCCGGCCAGCTGATCTATGCGGGCGAGAGCAACGTGCTCAGACTGCACTCCGGCGGCATCCTGCGCATGGAGGAGCCATTGGCCGAAGCCCCCAACGGGCAGGTCATCACCGAAGTCATCCACACCGGGGGGCGCGACGCGGCTTACCGCAACACCTACAAGGCCATCCCGTCGGACCGGCGCTTTCGCCTGCCGCTGGACGAGGAAAACTGGCCGAAGATAACGGGCACGCTGAGCGCGCGCATCACCTCGCCCAACCAATACAAGCACGCGTACCTGACCAAAGCGGGCCACTACATCGTCCGCTTCGATTTTGATTTTGAGCCCTGGCCCAAGGGCATGGAAAGTGCGGCCATCCCCCTGGCAAAGCCGTTTGCCGGCGGCCTGCAAACCGGGTTCCACTTCCCGCTCATCGACGGCACCGAAGTCGCCATTGCCTTTCGCGACGGCAACCCGAACAAGCCCTATATCGCGCACGCGCTGCATAACAGCCGGCAGGAGGACCTGATTACCACGCAGGACCGGTGGCAGTCGCGCAATCTCATCGAGACGCAGAGCCGCAGCAAAATCCAGATTGAAGACTGGGAGGACGAGGAACACGTCCATATTTCCACTGAGCATTCGGGCAAAAGCCAGCTGACCCTGGGGCATATGGTCACGGCCAAGCGCCAGAAGCGCGGTGAAGGCTTTGAGCTGCGCACCTCTGGCTGGGGTGCGATCCGGGGCGGCAATGGGGTGTTGATTTCGGCGGATGACCAGCCGAATGCCGGTGGACAGCAGCTCGATATGGAGGCTGCGCAGAACCTGCTGCAGCAAGCCCTCCAGCTGAGCGAAGCGCTGGCCTCGGCTGCCAATGCGGCGCAAGCGGTGGCCGCGGACTACAACCGGCAGAAAGCCCTGCTCAGCGATACGCTGACGGCGCTGAACAAGGCCGGGATACTTGCCAGCGCACCGGCGGGCATCGCGCTGGCCTCGGGCTCCGACTTGCAACTGACGGCCGCCCAGAACCTGATCGCCACCGCTGGCGGTCATGCCGACATCAGCGTGCTCAAGCGTTTCACGGTTGCGGCAGGCGAACGGATATCCATGTTCGCGCAGAAGCTCGGCATCAAGCTGTTTGCGGCAAAGGGCAAGGTCGAGATCCAGGCCCAGAGCGACGAGATGCGCTTGCTGTCGGACAAGAACATGACGATCAGCAGTGCAAACGGGCGCGTCGTGATCGAGGCCAGGGAGGAACTGCTGCTCAAGTGTGGTGGCTCCTATCTTCGCCTGTCGTCCACGGGCATCGAGGATGGCACGCGCGGGGACCGGACCATCAAGTCGGCTGCGTTCAGCCGTCAGGGGCCCACGTCACTGGCTCAGCATATGAATAGTCTTGCGACGACGGCGTTTAACGATCCCTACGTCCTTCGGAACAAGGTCACTGGCGAAGTGCTCAAGCACCAGTCCTACGAGATCGTGCGTGAAGACGGCACCCGTATCAAGGGCATGACCGATGCCATGGGTCGGACCGCACTGCAGAATAGCCACGATGTCGAAACCGTCGTGATTCGCGTGTTGGACAACCGGGGGGCATCGGCATGATACCCGAAGGCACTCTCTTCCTCGGCGGAGCCGGGGCAGTTCATGGCCGACCGTATCGAGGTGACGCTTCTCATGCGGTGATGGAGGTGCGCCATGGCCGTTGATTTTTCGCTGCTTCCCGCTGAGGAGCCGGCATCGCATCCCCCGCCATCGCGGCTCGTCTGGACTGTTGCCTTCTTCCTGATGGTCCTGGCCGGCCTGTTTGCCGTGCTCTTCTTCTGGCCGAAGGACATGCCCACCCATACGTGGAAGTTCTGGGCATCTCTCGTCCTGTTCCCGGTGGGTATCCCCGCATGGATCGTCTTGCGCCGGTACAGCGTCTATGAGGGCCGAGAACTGGACACAGCGCTGCACAATGAAGCGGTTCAGGCCTTCAATGAGAGCGTGTTCAGCGCGGCAAGCATTCCACTGTCGGTGATCGCCGCCGCTCACCGGTTCTCGGCAGATCGCGAACAAAGTGCCACGGAAGCGGTCAGGCAGGGCAGCGTTGCCCTGCGCACGCAGGCCCCGATCGCGCGGGACGGCGAGCCTGTCAAAGCCCGCTGGCTCGTCGTGCCCGGCATGAAGGTTACGTCCGGCACGATGGAAGATGACCGCAACCGTCGTCGCCACGTGATGACGTGGCTGTTTGGTGAGCTGCTCGATCAACTATCGCCACGCATTCAGGCACTCCCTGTCCGAGTCCCGCTGACGGTGCGCCTCTGCCTATCAAACGGGCTCACTCGCGAGGAGAACGAGGCGCTATGGCAGGCGTGTTGGCATGCGCGGTCGCTTCGACAGGCAGAGCTAGCCCCGGCCACGGAGTCCCCGGCGGACCTCATGATGATCGACAACTGGCTGGACGAGATCCTTGGGGGCGAACACCTGCACGTCATGCTGATCGTCGCCGCTCAGCTGCATCCATTGCTTGCGGGGACGCCGCCGCCGGGCACGGCGGAAGCTGGCGCGGCGTTGCTGCTGGCGCCGCAGACGCCGGCATTCAAGCACGGGATGCAACGCATAGCCCATCTGCACCGCCCGGTGCAAGGCTTGCTCGAACTGCCAGGTGACGCGCTTTCCCACGCCATGCAGTGGGCCGGCGTACCTGCGCAGCAAATCGCCGGCGGCTGGCAAACCGGCCTTGATGCGACGCAAACCGGCGTATTGCGCGAGCCGTCAAAGCAGCTTGGCCTGACAGCGCGCCCTACCGATCTCGATCAAACCGTCGGGTACGCCGGCGCTGCCGCCCCCTGGCTGGCGGCAGCCTGTGCGGCTTCGTCGCTTGGCGGGTCAAGTGGCGCGCAGATCGTACTCGCCGGTCAGGAAAAACACCTCCATTGCGCAATATTGAAGCACGCGAACCATGAAGACAACGCGCGCTGATCTTCAGGTGGAGGATTGTGTGACGGTCCCCGGACTGGCACGTCATTCCAGCGCTTTGCCAACCAAGCAGACCCAGGAGCAGCCCTATGAGCAGCAGCACCCCTGACGTGAATCCGCTCGCACAAGACCATGAGGACGCAACGGTCCCCGACGCCGGACACGGAAGTGACGACGTCGTCCGGCTTGCCGGTGGGTTCGACCTGGATGGCGTGGCCTGCGCGCGCGCAGTGCTCACGCCGGATAGCGACCAGCGTCGCAAGGAAATAAGCTTTGATCCGCGTTCGCCCATTCCGGTCATCTTCCTGCCTGGCGTGATGGGCTCGCTGCTGGCCAACAAGGACACCGGTGAAGAAGTGTGGTACCCGCCCAATATGGATGGCTTTTTTTCGGGTGCTGCGGGTCTGGTTTCTGTTATTGCAGGCTGGTTCGCCAGCGCCGCCGGGCGCGCCAGGCGCTTCGACCCGATTCCGGCCGTGGTCGATCCCCGCGGTCCGGTCAAAGTCGGCAACAGCGGCTTGAGCGAGAAGGAAGCAAGGCGGCGGGGCTGGAGCACGGTGCACCGCTGGAGTTATCAGGGCACGCTGGCCTGGCTGGAGTACACGCTCAACCACCCCATGCTCGATGGCAAGCTCCATGGCGAATGGGCGCACGGCGATGCAAAGGGCAAGAAGGCCGCGCTGAAAGCCGTGCTTGGCACACACCCATCCGATTACGGCGCCCATGGTCCTGGCGGACCGATTGACGCGTGCTCCGACGTGTTCAAGTCACTGGTCAGTTACCGCTATCCCGTCTACGCCATTGGCTACAACTTCCTGCAATCGAATCAGGTCTCGGGCCAGCAAGTGCTGGACGGCATGGATTTCAAGGATCCCGAAAGCCAGGAGGTCACGCGCATCATGGGCATCCGGGAGATCTGCCGGGAAAACCGGACGGACAAGGCCATCATCATCACGCACTCGATGGGCGGCCTGGTGGCGCGCATGGCCTCGCAATTCTGCGGCGGCGCCAACGACATGCTCGGCGTGATCCACGGCGCGCAACCCGCCACCGGGGCGCCGCTGTTTGCCAAACGGTTCCGCACGGGGGGAGAGGGTTTCACCAACGAGAGCCTGATGGGCCGCGACGCGGCCGAGTTCGTGGCGATTGCCAGTAACGCGGAAGGTCCGATGGAGTTGTCGCCGATGCCGGACTACCACGATCGCAAGCCGTGGTGGATCTTTGTGGACAAGTCCGGCAAAGAACGCATGGCCTTGCCCAAGCAAAGCGCGCTGGACGAACTCTACATCAACGACGCGTGGTACGCCTTGTTGCCCGATAGTGCCTTGCTGGACCCGGCAGGGATCGTGAAGAGGCGACTGGAAAAGGAGATGGATTCTTCCACTGTGCATGAACACTTTAAAAAAATGATGAGTAATGTAGTGGAACGGCAAAATAATCTAATCAACAACTACCACCCCAACACCTATGCGCTGTTCGGAGACGGCGCGCTCAATCCGCAACGCTCCGATGGCAAGCAGGAGTCGCCCAAGCTCGAGTTCAGCGAGCCGGAGACGAGCCTGCAAACCTGGGGCAGGGTGGTGTGGCAGGGCGATCTTCCCGCAGGTGTCGGGGAAGCTGAGCTAAAAGCCGCCAAGCGGGTGGGCGACGATCAACAGGGCGTACTCAAGATCGTGGTCGGGGGAAGAACGGTCACGCTCACCGTGCAACAACAAGCGGTCGCGCCAAAACCGGGGGAGAAGGACAACGGCATCATCCCGGGCGATGGCACCGTGCCGGCATGGTCCGCCGCGGCGCAAGGCCGCGGGTTGATCCCAGCTCTGTCTGAAAGAAAAGCCACGGGCGTGCAGATGGCCTTTGTGCAAGGCGGCTACGAGCATCAGAAGTGCTTCGACCATCCCTGGACGCGCTGGGCCACCCTGTACAGCGTGGCGCAGATCGCGCACAGCACCAAGGCAGCCTCCCAATGAATCCCAATCCGATCCCTTCGCGCGTGCTGCGCGCGGCCCTCTTCCTGTCGATCTGCAGCCTGTCCGCCTGCGTGCGGACGGTTGCCGTGGAGCCCGTAATGACCAACAACCCCTTGCTTGCCGATTCGCGTCCGTGGTGCATTGGCCGACTTGTGATGGATCGCCCTGCGCGTAGCGGAATCAGTTATGAGAGGTACGAATACTGGGGCAACAAGATTGATATTGCCCGAGATATCAGCCCGGGAACGTTCCGGTACCGAGTCGATCCACGCGAGAGCGAGTTGCGAGCCAGCAAGCGAATCATATCCATCCCGCTTACCGATGAGATGATGAGAAAGGGAGACAACGGTCTTCATAAGAGCGATGTTCCCTGGCTGGAGCAAGCCGTCTCGCCCACACCCAGTTCTCGGTTGTTGATTTTCAAAACGAAGGTGAGGGAGGATTACCCTTTCAGCGCCGAGGGCTATGTGCTCGCCGGCAGCACGATGCTGACCATGAAGTTCGACGTTCAGCGCAGCAGCGGGATACAGAAGGTCACGCAACGCTCAACCGATGTTTACCAAAACATCACTTACCGCGATGACTGGACGGTTCCCACGGAGCGCGGCTTTTGCATTCCGGGTGCGCTGATCGGCGGGCCTTCGCGCAACAGCGAACTGGCCGAGCAAACCATCGTCCTGCAACCCGGCCGAGCGTCCGCGTTCGTCCTGAAGATGCGCGATGCGGTGGATGTGGATCAGCAATCGTCGCTGCTCAAGACCCTGCCCGATCTACGCCGGCGGTTGGGCGGGCAAGGCAGCGTCCAGATTGTGCGCGAAGGCAAGCGCCAGGTCGCGGGCATGGAGGCCGAGGAAGTGCTGTTTTCCATCAGGGACGGTGGGAGCCAGCTATTCCGCTTCTACCTTTTGGCGCCGGGCAATCCCGATTCAGTAGCGCAGCCGCACACCGAGATCCAACTGAGGCTGGGAAGTGCACTGACGGATGCTGACAAGGATCGCGGCGTGAAGCCGGAAGCCGTGTCTTCGCTCGTCGATGAGGCCGGCGCAATCCAGGCGTGGGATGCGCTGCTCAACAGCATGCGTCTGCGCCCCGGGGCCATGTAATGACGAGTGACAGCCAACATCGGGCGTTTCGCAGGGGCGGGCTGCTGGTGGGGTTCCTGCTCGCGCTGAGCCTGTCCGCCTGCGTGCGGACGGTTGCCGTGGAGCCCGTAATGACCAACAACCCCTTGCTTGTCGATCCGCGTCCGTGGTGCATTGGCCGACTTGTGATGGATCGCCCTGCGCGTAGCGGAATCAGCTATGAGAAATACGAGTACTGGGGCGACGACATTGAAATTTCCCGAGATGTCAGCCCCGGAACGTTCCGGTACCGAGTCGACACGCGCGAAAGCGAGTTGCGAGCCAAGAGACGTACCACCTCCATTTCCTCATACAAGGAAATGCTGGCAAAGGGCTTAAAGTCCATGATCGTGGAGACCGACATTCCTTTGCTGGAGCAAGCCGTCTCGCCCACAACCAATTCTCGGTTGTTGATTTTCAAGGGCCTGGCGGAAGAGGATTACCCTTTCAGCGCCGAGGGCTATGTGCTGGCCGGCAGCACGATGCTGACCATGAAGTCCGACGTTCAGCGCAGCAGCGGGATACAGAAGTTCACGCAACTCACAACCGATGAATACCAAAATATCACTTACCGCGATGACTGGACGGTTCCCACGGAACGCGGCTTTTGCATTCCGGGTGCGCTGATCGGCGGGCCTTCGCGCAACAGCGAACTGGCCGAGCAAACCATTGTGCTGCAACCCGACCGACCTTCCGCGTTCGTTATCAAGATGCGCGATGCGGTGGATGTGGATCAGCAATCGTCGCTGCTCAAGACCCTGCCCGATCTCCGCCGGCAGTTGCGCGGGCAAGGCAGCGTCCGGATTCTGCGCGAGGGCAAGCGCCAGGTTGCGGGCATGGAGGCCGAGGAAGTGCTGTTTTCCATCAGGGATGGTGGGAGCCAGCTATACCGCTTCTACCTTCTTGCGCCAGGGGTTCACCATTCGATGGCGCAGCCGCACACCGAGATCCAGTTGATGCTGGGGGATGCACTGACCGATGCGGACAAGGATGACGGGGTGAAGCCGGAAGAAGTGTCTTCGCTCGTCGATGAGGCCGGCGCGATCCAGGCGTGGGATGCGCTGCTCAACAGCATGCGTCTGCGCCCCGGGGCCATGTAATGACGAGTGAGAGCCAACATCGGGCGTTTCGCAGGGGCGAGCTGCTGGTGGGGTTCCTGCTCGCGCTGAGCCTGTCCGCCTGCGTGCGGACGGTTGCCGTGGAGCCCGTAATGACCAACAACCCCTTGCTTGCCGATTCGCGTCCGTGGTGCATTGGCCGACTTGTGATGGATCGCCCCGCGCGTAGCGGAATCAGTTATGAAAAATACGAGTACTGGGGCGACGACATTGAAATTGCCAGAGATGTCAGCCCGGGAACGTTCCGGCACAAGGTCGATACGCGCGAAAGCGAGTTGCGAGCCAGCAAGCGAATCCTATCCGTCCCGCTCACCGATGAGATGATGAGAAAGGGAGACAACGGCCTTCACAAGAGCGATGTTCCCTGGCTGGAGCAAGCCGTCTCGCCCACACCCAATTCTCGGTTGTTGATTTTCAAAACGAAGGTGAGAGAGGATTACCCTTTCAGCGCCGAGGGCTATGTGCTGGCCGGCAGCACGATGCTGACCATGAAGTCCGACGTTCAGCGCAGCAGCGGGATACAGAAGTTCACGCAACTCACAACCGATGAATACCAAAATATCACTTACCGCGATGACTGGACGGTTCCCACGGAACGCGGCTTTTGCATTCCGGGTGCGCTGATCGGCGGGCCTTCGCGCAACAGCGAACTGGCCGAGCAAACCATCGTCCTGCAACCCGGCCGAGCGTCCGCGTTCGTCCTGAAGATGCGAGATGCGGTGGATGTGGATCAGCAATCGTCGCTGCTCAAGACCCTGCCCGATCTACGCCGGCGGTTGGGCGGGCAAGGCAGCGTCCAGATTGTGCGCGAAGGCAAGCGCCAGGTCGCGGGCATGGAGGCCGAGGAAGTGCTGTTTTCCATCAGGGATGGTGGGAGCCAGCTATACCGCTTCTACCTTCTTGCGCCAGGGGTTCACCATTCGATGGCGCAGCCGCACACCGAGATCCAACTGAGGCTGGGAAGTGCACTGACGGATGCTGACAAGGATCGCGGCGTGAAGCCGGAAGAAGTGTCTTCGCTCGTCGATGAGGCCGGCGCGATCCAGGCGTGGGATGCGCTGCTCAACAGCATGCGTCTGCGCCCCGGGGCCATGTAATGACGAGTGACAGCCAACATCGGGCGTTTCGCAGGGGCGGGCTGCTGGTGGGGTTCCTGCTCGTGCTGAGCCTGTCCGCCTGCGTGCGGACGGTTGCCGTGGAGCCCGTAATGACCAACAACCCCTTGCTCGCCGATTCGCGTCCGTGGTGCATTGGCCGACTTGTAATGGATCGCCCTGCGCGTAGCGGAATCAGCTATGAGAGATACGAATACTGGGGCGACAAGATTGATATTGCCAAAGATGTCAGCTTGGGAACGTTCCAGCACAGCGTTGATGTGCGCGAAAGCGAGTTGCGAGCCAACAAGCGAATCTTATCCATGCCGCTCACCGATGAAATGATGAAAAAGGGGGGCAACGGTCTTCATAAGAGCGATGTTCCTTGGCTGGAGCAAGCCGTTTCGCCCACACCCAATTCACGCCTGTTGATTTTTAAAGACCTTGGGAGAGTGGACTACTCCTTTACCGCCGAGGGTTACGTGCTAGCCGGCAGCACGATGCTGACCATGAAGTCCCGCGTTAGTGGCAGTGAGGTGCAGAAGTTCACGCAGCTCACAACGGATGTACACAAAAATATCACTTACCGCGATGACTGGACGGTTCCCACGGAACGCGGCTTTTGCATTCCGGGTGCGCTGATCGGCGGGCTTTCGCGCAACAGCGAACTGGCCGAGCAAACCATTGTGCTGCAATCCGACCGACCTTCCGCGTTCGTTATCAAGATGCGCGATGCGGTGGATGTGGATCAGCAATCGTCGCTGCTCAAGACCCTGCCTGATTTACGCCGGCAGCTGCGCGGGCAGGGCAGCGTCCGGATTCTGCGTGAAGGCAAGCGCCAGGTCGCGGGCATGGAGGCGGAAGAAGTGCTGTTTTCCATCAGGGACGGTGGGAGTCAGCTATACCGCTTCTACCTTCTGGCGCCGGGCAATCCCGATTCAGTAGCGCAGCCGCACACCGAAATCCAGTTGATGCTGGGGGATGCACTGACCGATGCGGATAAGGATGACGGGGTGAAGCCGGAAGAAGTGTCTTCGCTCGTCGATGAGGCCGGGGCGATCCAGGCGTGGGATGCGCTGCTCAACAGCATGCGTTTGCGACCGGGAGCGATGTGATGCGTCGTCACGGAAAACCGGAGCACCGGATTGACGCCGCCAAGGCTGGCAAACGGCAATCGGTCTGGTATGCAGCGCATCCTTCAAAACCTTTAAAACCGTGAGAGCGGCATTGCAATGAGGCGTTACGACATTTTAAAGGGTGACTCGACAACGGCCGGTGGCATTGTCGAGGGCGGTGACACCAACGATCGGGTGGGGGGTCGCGAACAAGCTTATGAAGGCGATCCTGTATGGTGCCCGGCCTGCAACTCAATGGGAAGGATTGTGTGTGAGGGGCCGCGTCAGTCGATGAGGGGCGAGGACGGGCGTGAAGCCGCGTTGAGCGATGACCTGTGCGTTTGCCGCTGCACCACGAGTCCGCGCCTTGTGCCATCCCAATACACCTCGTACACGGACGCTTGATGCATCGGGGGCGCATGTCGTCCGCTTTCATCATCACGAAGCGCTGCTGGTACGGGCCATGGGCATTTGCATGAAAAAGTTTGGGAAGCCATGAAGAAACTACGGATGGATCTGCTATCCCTGCTAGTGCTTGCACTCCTCGCAGGCGGAGGCATCGTGATCTGGGGGGAGCGCCTTGGCATCAAGACACCCGAGGAAAGAGGGATATGGTTGTCTGTGGCGGCATGCTGCACGATGGCGCTGGCCATCATCGTGTCCTTTGACCGCCTGGGCCGCTGGTCGGATGCGATGCGCACGCTTGGGAAATGGCTTGGCATTCGCCGCCCCGAAATGGCTGGCACCACCCAGGCGATCGTGCTCGCCGCGGATGCGCCGGCAAAGGCGGCTTCGAGGGGGGGCGAACCACTTCGCCAAACCTTGAAGCAACAACACGGCCTGCGCTGGCGCTACCGCCAGCCCTGGCTGCTCCTCACCGGCGACGACGCCGCCATCGCCCGGCTCCTGCCCGAACTGGCGGAACAAGGCTGGCTCATCACCCCCGACGCGGTGTTGCTATGGAGCAAGACCGGCAAGGAGGGCTGGCCGGAGGCCGACTGGCTCAAGCAGCTCTACCGACTACGCCGCCGCCGTCCGGTGGATGCGGTGATTCTCACAACGGACAGTGCCACGGATCTGCAGGCGCAGCGCCGCGGCGCCCATCCCGATGGAATGCGCCTGGCGCGCATCGCCGAGTTGCTGCGCTGGTCCGCCCCGGTCTACCTGCTGGATGTGGCGCAGGCGAGAACAGTGGCCCACGGCCTCATGCCGGTCATCGCTTGCGAGCTGCCGCGCCAGGCGGACGCGGATGCCATCGAGGGCGCGTTGCGCACGCTGCGCGAGCAGCTGGCGCAGCGCCTCGTCGTGCAACTGAAGGACGGCAACCGCGACCGCTATATGGGAGAGCTTTCCCAGCGGCTCGACACCCGCGGCAAAGCGCTCGCCGACTGGATCGCCGGACTGGGGGGGCGGCAGCGCTGGCGTATCGCCGTGGACGGCATCGTCTTTGCGCCGTATCCCCGGCCTGTCGCCGGTGACGCGGACGTGCAGAGCAGCATCGACCTGCCGCTGTGGCACTACCTGGGCGAAGCCGCCCGCCGCCGGCCGGGGCGGCGCGTTGGCTGGCACCCGGTCACGGTGTCCGCCATCGTGGGCCTGACGGCCATCGGCCTGTGGAGCGCCGGCATGCTGGTGTCCGGCGTGGTGAACAGCCGGGACATGCACGCCGCCCGGCAATCCGTGGACGACTTCCAGTCGGCGCCCAACCCGGCGGCCCGCCTGCGCGCGCTCATCGCCTTGCAGCAGCAGATCGAGCGCTACGAGTACCGCACCCAGCATCACACGCCGCTCGCGACCCGCTTTGGCCTGAATCGCGATCCGGCGGTCCTCGCCGCGCTGTGGAAGCCTTACGCGCAGGCCAGCCGCGAACTGCTGGTCGCGCCCGTGCAGCGGGATCTGGAGGCGTCGCTGGTGGATCTCGCGCAACTGCGCACCACGGTGCTGGATGCGGCCACCAACCGGGTGGCGCTGAGCGGCCATGAGGCGCTCAAGACCTACCTGATGCTGGCCAACCCCGAGCGCGCCGAGCCGGCCTTCCTGGCCCCGCAGCTGGTGCGGCACTGGTCCACCGATGCCCGGATCACCCCGGGCGAGCGGCAGGACCTTGCCGAGCGCTTGCTCACCTT